>JAZOBR010000142.1:0-2470 GCA_045596105.1 Candidatus Ornithomonoglobus sp. | reverse complement strand
ACTCCCACAGGCGGCGGTATAGGCATGATTGCTATCGGTGCGGGAGGTATGGACGTTGCAGTAGCTATGGGCGGCGGTACATATTATATTACCTGCCCGAAGGTAGTTAAGGTTGAGCTTACAGGCAAGCTTTCGCCCTGGGTGGCTGCAAAGGATGTTATTTTAGAGGTATTAAAGCGTCTTACTGTTAAGGGTGGCGTTGGTAAGGTAATTGAGTATTGTGGCGAGGGTGTTAAAACCCTTTCAGTTCCTGAGCGTGCTACAATTACAAATATGGGTGCCGAGCTTGGTGCTACAACATCAATATTCCCGTCAGATGAAACTACATATCAGTTCTTAAAGGCACAGGGCAGAGAGGATGTATATACACCGCTTTCAGCAGATCCCGATGCAGTATATGATGAGGTTGTTGAAATTGATTTGAGTGAGCTTGTTCCTATGCTTGCTTGTCCTCATTCCCCCGATAACATCAAGAGCGTAAAAGAGCTTGGTGAGATGAAGATTGACCAGGTATGTATCGGCTCATGTACAAACTCATCACTTATGGATATGATGAAGGTTGCGCATATCCTGAAGGGTAAGACGGTGCATCCTGATGTATCACTATCAATCGCTCCCGGCTCAAAGCAGGTATTGTCAATGCTTGCAGAGAATGGTGCTTTGGCAATTATGCTTGAGGCAGGTGCGAGAGTGTTGGAGAGCGCTTGCGGTCCTTGTATCGGTATGGGTCAGTCACCTAATTCGGGCGGTATCTCATTGAGAACCTTTAACAGAAACTTTGAGGGTCGTTCAGGTACAGCCGATGGTCAGATTTACCTTGTTTCACCTGAGCTTGCCGCAGCATCTGCAATAGCAGGTGTGCTTACAGACCCGAGAGATTTGGGTGAAATGCCTGAATTTAAGATGCCGGGGAAATTCCTGGTTAATGATAATATGATAGTAAAGCCTGTGGCTGAGGCCGATATGGATTCAGTTGAGGTGTTGAGAGGACCGAACATCAAGCCGTTCCCGACATCCGAGCCTATGCCTGAGAACATTGAGGCGGGTGTAAGCCTGAAGGTTGGAGATAATATAACAACAGACCACATTATGCCTGCAGGTGCAAAGATTCTGCCTTTGCGTTCAAACATACCCGAGATTTCAAAGTATTGCTTTGCGGTATGTGATGAAACCTTCCACGACAGAGCGTTGGAAATGGGCAAGAGCATCGTAATCGGTGGTTCGAACTATGGTCAGGGCTCATCTCGTGAGCATGCCGCATTGGCACCTTTGTATCTTGGAGTTAAGGCAGTTATCACAAAATCTTTTGCAAGAATTCATATGGCAAACCTTATTAATGCAGGTATCATTCCTATGACCTTTAAAAGTGAGGCAGATTATGATAGAATTGATGCATCAGATGTGCTTGAAATTGCGTCAGTTGCAGAGCAGATTAAAGCATCTGATACAATCGTTGTCAAGAACAAGACAAAGGGCTTTGACTTTGAGTGTACAGTTAACTTCTCAGACAGACAGAAGGAAATGCTTTACGCGGGCGGTTTGTTGAATTACACAAAGAATAACGGATAATTTAAAGCGGAGAGTTTCCCTCTCCGCTTTTTTAAATTTAGGGGTAGATTTTTTGTGTAAAATATGATATAATTAAACTGTATTAATTGACTTTGTGCGTCAATTATATTTTAGTATTATATTTTTTATTGAGGGATAAAAATGGCACAGACTAAGAAAAAGACAAATTCGAGAAAAACTAATACAAATAAAAAGGGGACAAAGTTAAACACCAAGCAAAAGAGCATTTTTGCTACGCCTATGTTTATTCATGGTGCAATATGGGCGACTGTATTTTTATTTACAGCCTTATTTATGTACATAAATACCGAAGCAGTGTTTGCTCAGGCGTGCCGAAGTATGCTTGGTGGTGTCTTTGGTGTTATGGCCTATACGTTGCCTGTAGTGTTTTTTGGTACACTTTTATATTTAATTAACAATAAGGACATTAAGAGATTTTGGGTTAAGTTTTCATTAACTATGTTTGCTCTTATTGACGTATCTGCACTTATCGGTATATTTGCAGACTATGGATATATGGATGCATATTCAATTTGCAGTCAGAGAGTAACCGGCGGTGGAGTTGTGGGAGTAGCGGTAGCAGAATTTCTTGAGAACTATATTGGTGCCGTAGCATCTTTCATAGTATTGGTTATTGCCTTTCTTATACTTGCGTGCTTTATCGCAAGATTTAATATTATTCCTTATCTTGAAGAGGTGTTCCGTGCAATTTGGGGTTTGCCTGAGAAGGCAAAGGAAAACGCAAGAAAGAGACGAGAAAGACTTGAAAGAGAATCAGGTGGGAGAAAGACAGGAGATAACGTAATCTATTTTGACGATGAATATGAAAGAGATTCGAAGCTTGGTGATGATATTCCCCCTGCTGACGAAGGCTTGCCCGAAAGCTTAAGCGAGAGAATTG
>JAZOBR010000141.1:0-10780 GCA_045596105.1 Candidatus Ornithomonoglobus sp. | reverse complement strand
ATAGCCTATTGCCTCACGTCTGTCACATATTTTCACATATTCTCCCTTTGTCTTCTTGGTGCCTTCTTCAATTTCATCTACAATACTGTCGGGCACCTCTGTTCTCGGGTTATCCGAGGTTATAATGCTTAAGTCGGATAGTCTTCCCGATATTTCTCCCATTATAGGACGCTTTGTGCTGTCACGGTCACCACCGCAACCAAACAGAGTTATTACTCTGCCGCTGCAAAAGCCCTTTACACACTTTATAATATTTTCCAAGCCATCAGGTGTGTGGGCATAGTCAATGATTACTGTATAATCAGTATCAGTCGGGACTACCTCTACTCTGCCAAGCACGCCTGTTGCTTCTCTTAAGCCGCGAAGGACTGTTTCAATATCAATTCCAAGCTGTAATGCTGCACCTGCGGCACATATTGCATTATATACACTGAACTCACCAGGGATTGCCACGAAAGCATCGTAGCTCTTACCCTCGTATACCAGACTGAATTTTGAGCCGCGAGCCGTAATTTCAATGTTCTCTGCCCTGAGGTCGCAGTCCGCACCCAAGCCTGCCTTTATAACATCGGGACATTCACCTCTTGCGGCAATCACCTTGCCTGCTTCATCATCGTAATTTATAACACCCTTTTTGGATATTTTAAACAGCTTTGCCTTTGCATCGCAATAGTTTTCCATAGTCTTATGGAAATCAAGATGGTCGCGAGTCAGATTTGTGAATACTCCCACATCGAAGGTGAACCCATGAACGCGGTCCAGGTCAAGAGCGTGTGAGGATACCTCCATTACCACATACTCCGCACCATAGTGCAACATTTCGCAGAACAACTGCTGAAGCTCCAAAGAGTTAGGTGTTGTAGGAGTTGTGCTCTTTGTTAAAAGCACCTTATCACCAATGATATTCTGGTTTGTACCGATAATACCAATTTGCTTGCCTGCCGCCTCTAATATGCTTTTTACAAGATATGTGATTGTGGTCTTTCCATTTGTACCTGTAATGCCTACCAATGATAGCTTTTTAGCAGGGTTACCGTAAAATTCGCAAGCCAATTCTGCAAGCCTTCTGCGTGAATCCTTAACATAGATTACAGGCACGCTCGCCTCTATCTCATCCTCGGCAACGATAAGTGCACAACCATTTTCAACCGCTGATGAAACATACTTGTGTCCATCGGTTTCAAAGCCCTTAATGCACACGAAAACTCCGTCCTTCATAACCTTTCTTGAGTCATATGCTATTGATGAAATCTCAAGGTCTTTTAGGTTTTCGGGGCAATCTGTTTTGAATAACTCTCCTGCTAACACTTGTCGCCACCTCCTATTTTTTAATCGTTTGTCTGCTGTCCGTACTTAACACCAACAGCCGTTCCCGGCAATACCTTTGTACCGGGTGCGAAGGTCTGGGAAATCGCATAGGCATTTGTTGCCTCACTATGTCCAGCTCCGCTTATTTTAAAGTTAAGTCCTACATTATTTAACAGCCACTTCGCATCCTTGACACTATAGCCTGTAAGGTCAGGGACAACCGCCAAATCGTCGTCCTCTCTTGGCTCTGTGTAAAGAATTACAACCGAACCCTCTGTCATAACCTCCTGAGGTGCAGGTAACTGCTCAACTACAGTTTTTCCGCTTCCTCTTACTATAATGCTGAAGCCTGCTGACTCTGCCTTTGATTTTGCCGTTGAAAGCAAGGTGTTACGGAGCTCAGGCACTGTCACCTCCGCCTCGTGAGACTCACCCTCTGCATACTGTTTACTGATACCCATATACTCCAGGGAATCAGAGATAATCTCTGCACATACGGGTGCGGCAATAGTACCGCCATACTTGTTTGCAGACTGTGGCTCATCAAGCATAATCAGACATACAAGCTCAGGGTCATTGGCAGGAGCAAAGCCTACAAATGATGCAATACGCTTATCGCTGCCTCTGGGCTGTTTCTCCGATGTACCTGTCTTACCGCCGATACGGTAGCCTCTTACATATGCATTCTTACCTGTAGCATTGGGGTCTGCAACCACCTGCTCAAGAATTTCACGCATACGCTCAGATGTGTTTTCGGAAATAACTCTGTTTACAACCTCAGGCTCATAGGTTTTAACTACACCCTCGGCATTTGTTATCTCTTTAACTATTTGCGGCCTCATTCTCTCTCCGCCGTTTACTACAGCCGAAATTGCTGTAACAAGCTGAATGGGAGTAATCTGGAAGCCCTGACCAAATGCTGATGTTGCAAGGTCAACGTCATTCATTGTGTCATAGTATATACCTGACGATTCACCGCCAAGTGTGATTCCTGTTTTCTGTGTGAAGCCAAATGCTTCAAAGTAATCCATAAAGGTGTCCTCACCCATCGCAAGGCCTACCTCCATAAATACGGGGTTACAAGAATTCTTTACACCCTCCGCAAAGGTCTGTGCGCCATGACCGTTACGGTTAGCACACTCAATCTCTCTGTCTACTACCTTCTTCATACCTGAGCAGAAGAAATTTGAATTCTCGTCAACTATATTTTCCTCCAATGCCGCTGCCGCAACTAAAATTTTAAAGGTTGAACCCGGCTCGTAGGTTTCTGATATTGACTTATCACGCCACATCTTTGAGCGTGCCTGTGATATAAAGGTGTCCGACAAATTATCGGGGTCCTCTGTAGGTCGGGGCGTAGGCTCCTCACCCTCGGGAAGCTCCTCCCGGTTTTCGTCCTCAGGGTAGTCAGGCTCGAAATCAACCGCATACTCCAAAAACTGTGTCAGGTCATAAGGATTGTTACAATCAAAATCAGGCTTTGTTGCAA
The DNA here is from genome assembly GCA_045596105.1 of Candidatus Ornithomonoglobus sp. GTDB lineage: Bacteria > Bacillota > Clostridia > UBA1381 > UBA1381 > Ornithomonoglobus. The sequence continues at coordinate 7,983 of JAZOBR010000141.1, read as the reverse complement.
TCGCAAGAATCTCACCTGTATTAGGATTCATAACGACTCCTGCCGCACCTTCCTTAAGCTCGTATTTCTTAACAGCCTCCTCAAGATGCTTTTCTAAGAAATGCTGAATATTCTCGTCAATTGTAAGGACTACGTTTGCACCCTCCATTGATGCCTTAAGATATTCTGCCTCCTGACCCTCAAGGGTTGTGCCTGATGCGTTTCTGTTCTGTGAAACAGAGCCGTTGACGCCCGAAAGATAATCATCAAATATAAGCTCTATTCCCTGCAAACCGTTATTGTCATAACCAGTGAAGCCGATAACGTGTGACGCAACGTTGTAAGGATAATATCTCTTCGAGTCATTCTCAAAGTACAAGCCTGTAAGGTCGTTTTTAAGCTCTTGTTTTTCCTCGTTTGTGTCCTTTATCTCCTTTGAGCTTTCCTCTTCATACTCAGGATTGAGCATTGCCTCAATGGCAGTACTCTCCTCAGCACTAAGACGCTTCTTTATAATTCTATACTGTGTATCCTCGGAAAAATATTTACGAAGGTCTGACTCACTTACACCAATAATTGGCGAAAGCACAGAGATGGCTCTGTTAGGGTCACCGTGTTTCTGTAAATCCTGTGGATTACATACAAGTGTCTTTACAGATGCCGACTCTGCTAATATTTTTCCGTTTCGGTCAAAAATCTTGCCGCGATTTGCTCTTTCAATGGTCTCTGCAGTTTGTATGCTCCTTGCCTTTTCCGACAATTCAGAACCTCTTACAATCTGCCACCATGCCATTCTTAATACAACGAGCAAAAATCCCAGAAACACAACTGCGATTATGACCATTGTTCTTTTTTTAACGCTATTGAGTGATGGCAATGCCATTTAAATCATTCCTTTATATATAGCCTTAAGCGTACTACCCATTATATGCTGAAAAATTCTATTATATTATTCTTTATGCTTCCCATGAAGTCTGAAAATCTGTTTCCAAAGCCCTCAACCTCATTTGCTGTCTTTAGTGTCACGTCACTCTTCTTTACATCAAGATATACAACCTGATATCTCTCGGGACGACGCATACCAAGTCTCGAGGTTGCCTCTGCCTCTATCTTTGACAAATCAATCTTCTGCTCAAGCTCAAAAGCCTTCTGTGCAGTTACCGACTCCTCAAACTTATACTGTGATATTGCAGATGCCAAATCTGTTTCCGTATCATTTACGGTAACATACTGGATAATCATAAATACGGCACAGATCGCAACACAAAATACCATGGCAATCTTACTGCCATAGCTCATTTCGTTATTCTTTATCTTCTTTGAGTGTCTCTTTCTGTTTTTAGCCTTTGTTGTACCTAATACGGCATTCTCGATAGCCTCGTATTTATACGCTAAATTTCCGTTAATCAATTTAATTCCCCTTTTCTCGGTTATAGCTTTATAACCGCTCTGAGCTTTGCGCTCTTTGACCTCGAATTCTCACTAAGCTCCGTTTCACTCGGCAGCTCAGGCTTATTTGTCAGTATTTTTACCTTGGGTTTGTTGTTACACACACATATAGGGAACTCCTTTGGGCATGTGCAACCCTTCGCCAATTCCAGAAATGCTCTTTTAACTATTCTGTCCTCTAAGGAATGGAAGGTGATTACGCTTAATACACCACCGGGCTTCAGGCAATCCACAAAGTCATTTACGGCATCCTTTAAAATCTTAAGCTCGCCGTTTACCTCTATTCTTACTGCCTGGAAGACACGCTTCGCAGGGTGTCCTCCCTCTTGTCTTGCCTTTGCGGGTATTGCCGCCTTTATGATGTCACTGAGCTCACCTGTTGTCTTTATATCCTCACTCTTACGTGTTTTAACAATAAACTCCGCAATTCGTGACGACCATTTCTCCTCACCATATTCATAGAATATACGAGTTAGCTCCTCCTTTGAGTAGCCATTTACGACATCATATGCACTTTTTGGATTTGTTCTGTCCATTCGCATATCCAATGGTGCTGATTGCATATATGAGAAACCACGCTCGCCGTTATCAAGCTGATATGAGCTTACTCCCAAATCCATAACCGCACCATCGATTTCATCAATGTCGAGATTTTCAAGTATTTCCTTTATGTAACGAAAATTGCGGTTTACTGTTACGGCTCTGTCACCAAACTCTGATAGTCTTTTCCCTGCCGTTTCAATGGCCTCTATGTCCTGGTCTATGCCAATGAGCTTTTTTGCCCCCCGGCTCAGGATTTCATATGAATGACCGCCGCCACCTAAGGTAGCATCAGCATATATTCCGTTTTCGTTGACATTCAGAAAATCAACGCTCTCCTTGAGGAGCACAGAGTAATGTTTGAATTCCATAAGCACTCCTTAGATGTTAAGATTATACTTCAGTATCCCGTCAAGCATAACATCAGAAACATCGTTCTGGTAGCTGTCCCACGCTTCCTTACTCCAAATTTCAAGGCGTGTGTTTGCGCCAACCAACACAACATCCTTCTCCAAACCGGCAAATTCAATCAAACGCTTCGAGATAGGAACTCTGCCCTGCTTGTCCACTGTGACTGATGCTGCTTTTCCAAAAAACAAACGCACAAAAGCTGCTGCATTCCTATCTGTCGCAGTGGGAAGCTCGTTTACCTTTTCGGCAACCTTCTCCCATTCGGCTCCAGTATATAAATGTAGACAGTTCTCGGAGGTTGACTGAGTGATATATACTGTACCCGAAATATCCTCTCTCAATCTTGAGGGAAGAATTATTCTGCCTCGTTCGTCTAACTGTCTCTCATACTCATCTACGAAGCACGCCATATATATCACCACCATTCTTAGTTTTCTGTCTTTAGTCCGGGATTTCTCTCCCTTGAAGCTTATTTGGAGAACATTTCCTCCCATTTGCTCCAATTTACTCCCATCAACTATTATTGTACACCAAAACTAAGAAAAACGCAACCCTTTTTTAGGAGTTTTTCTGTTTTTTTTTAATTTTGTTAAAAATTAAATAAACTCTTGTAAAATCACCCAAAATAGGGTATAATAAAGGGCGAAAGTATTAAGAAATTGTTAAATGCAAAATCATAAATATAGTTTACATAAAAACATAAAAACACCATATATTGTGTTTTTATCAATTATATCATACATTTTTCATTTTGTATACACTTTTTCGAAAAAAATATTTCAAAATGGTTTCAAAATTATCATTTCTATTACACGAAAATTTGGAGGATTTGTACATATGGAGAAAAATAAGCAAAATATTATAGAAATTTTATGCGAGGAGCTTGGTATAAAAAAGTGGCAGGCAGAAAACGTTATTTCCCTGATTGACGACGGAAACACAGTTCCTTTTATTGCCCGATACCGAAAGGAAGTAACGGGTGCAATGGATGATGTTCAGCTTCGTGATTTTGACAAGCGTCTTACAGCTCTACGCTCACTTGAGGAAAAGCGTGCCGATGTACTACGCCTTATTGACGAGCAGGGTAAACTCACAGAGGAGCTTACAGAGGCTATCACGAACGCCAAAACCATTTCCGAGCTTGACGATATATATCGTCCCTACCGTCCCAAGCGCCGTACCCGTGCAAGCATTGCAAAGGAAAAGGGGCTGGAGCCATTGGCGGTATTGCTTTTTGCCCAGGAATCAGGATGTGACCCTGTAGCCGAAGCAGAGAAGTATATTGATGCAGAGAAGGGCGTAGCTACCGCAGAGGAAGCCCTGGCAGGTGCAATGGATATTATTGCAGAGAATATAAGTGATAATGCCGACATAAGAAAGGGCTTGCGTGAGAGAACTGAAAAATCGAGCATCCTTGTTTCAAAGGGTACAACAGAGGAGGATGGTGTATACCAGACCTACTACGAATTTTCACAGAAAATTGCAGACATCCCTCCCCACCGCCTGCTTGCTATTAACCGCGGCGAGAAGGAAGGTATGCTTTCCGCTAAGCTTGAGACCGACGAGGAGTATATGACAAGCTTTATCATCAGCAAGACCACTCCCAAGAATCCTGCACCCTCCACCGAGTATGTGGTAATGGCAGGTACGGATGCGTATAAGCGTCTTATTGCTCCGTCCTTGGCAACAGAGCTTCGGCAGGCGGCAACAGAAAGAGCCGAGGATAGCTCGATTAAAGTGTTTGGTAAGAACTTGAACGGTCTTTTGATGCAACCCCCTGTTACGGGCAAGGTTGTAATGGGCTTTGACCCTGGCTACCGCACAGGCTGTAAGATTGCGGTTGTGGATGAAACAGGTAAGGTGCTTGACACAGGAGTTGTATATTGTACACTTCCCAACCACGATAAGGAAAAGGCAGAAAAAATTATAAAGAATATGCTTTTGAAAAATAATGTTGATATTGTTTCAATAGGTAATGGTACGGCATCGAAAGAGTCGGAAATTTTTATTTCCGAGCTCATAAAAACTATGGACAAAAGCATATATTATGTTATGACCAATGAGGCAGGCGCCAGCGTATACAGCGCATCCGAGCTTGCAACGGCAGAATTTCCCGAGTATGACGTGGCACTGCGAAGTGCCGTATCAATCGCACGCCGTTTACAGGACCCCTTAGCGGAGCTTGTTAAGATTGACCCCAAGTCAATAGGCGTTGGTCAGTACCAGCACGATATGAATCCGCAAAAGCTGTCTACAGAGCTTGGAGGCGTTGTAGAGGACTGTGTTAACCACGTAGGCGTTGACCTTAACACCGCATCACCGTCTCTTTTAGGCTATATTGCAGGCATTAACAAGGCGGTTGCACAGAATATTACCGCCTATCGCGAGGAAAACGGCAAATTCAAAAAACGTGCAGAGCTTTTGAAGGTTCCCAAGCTAGGCAAAAAGATCTTTGAGCAGTGTGCAGGCTTTTTGAGAATCTCTGACGGTGACGATTTCTTGGATAACACATCTGTTCACCCTGAAAGCTACAAGGCTACCCACGCTCTTTTAAAGGAGCTTGGCTACAAGGAGTCCGATGTTACCGAGGGCAAGCTCACAGATATTAAATCACGAGTTGGCGAGCTTGGCTTAAAGGAGCTCGCAGAAAAAATCGGTGTGGGTGATATGACTCTTACCGATATTATAGAGGCACTCCTCAAGCCCGGTCGTGACCCCCGCGAGGAGCTACCCCAAATCACACTTCGTACAGATGTTTTGTCAATGGAGGACCTGAAGCCTGAAATGGTGCTTACAGGTACGGTAAGAAATGTAATCGACTTTGGTGCATTTGTAGACATCGGTGTTCATCAGGATGGACTGGTACATATCTCGCAAATATGCGACCGCTTCATAAAGCATCCCTCAGATGCGTTAAAGGTCGGTGACATCGTTAAGGTTAAGGTTTTGGATGTAGACCTTAAGAAAAAGCGTATTTCATTAACAATGAAGAATATAGGAGAATAATTATGAACAATATTTCCTTCCCCCGTCTGGGGTTAAGCTTCGACATCTCCCCCATTGCCTTTTCTATAGGAAGCAAAAGTATCTATTGGTACGCATTGATTATCCTGACAGGCTTTATTGCAGGAATTATAATAGTCTGTGCAGATTCCGAAAAACGCGGACTTAAGCGTGACAATGTTATAGACATTGCCCTCTGTGGAATATTGGCAGGCATCATCGGCGCGAGAATCTACTATGTACTGTTTGCCCTTGACGAATTCAAGGATAATTTCTGGGACGTGTTCAAGATTTGGGAGGGCGGTATTGCCATATACGGCGGTATCATCGGTGCAGTAACCTCCACCGCAATTTATTGCAAGGTAAAAAAGCTAAATATTTTGAACACCTTTGATGTTTGTTGCGTGGGGTTGTTACTTGGTCAGGCAATCGGGCGTTGGGGTAACTTTGTAAACTGCGAGGTTTACGGTGAAATTACAGACTCGGTATTGGGAATGAGTATAAACGGCAAGCCTCCCGTTACTCCATTGTTCTTCTACGAATCAATGCTGAATCTCCTGGGAGTAATATTGCTTGTGATTTCCCGTAACAAGAAAACGAAAAACGGACAGGTATTCTTCGGATATTTATTCTGGTACTCATGCACGAGAATAGCGCTCGAAGGAATGCGTGACACGGATTACATCCTGTATGCCATTGACGGCGTACTGGGTATATCACAGCTTGTGGCAGGAATACTTATCGTATTGTCCGTTGCAGGATTCGTGCTTGTAACAAAATCAGATAAAGAATGCTTCAAAATCAAAAAGGACATCAGCAAAAGCTGATGTCCTTTCTGATTTTAATCCAGATGTCTGCCGTTGCCACACAGAAATGGATGCAGAACAAATAAAACTCACACGACGGCGTACTCCCTGTACTCCGAGTGGTGAGTTTTGTTTGCAATGAAGTGGTCTGCGCCATTTATGCCGTAGCCATTAGCATATGGTCTACTGCACTAATTAGTGCATATATCGATGCTGTGTTGATGTTCTCGTGAACACCAACGCCCCAGAATACCTTTTCATCCTCATCGTGGTCTGTGATTGCAATATATGTTGCCGCCTTCGATGATGAGCCTCTTTCAAGGGCGTGTTCTGTGTATGCACAAATTTCAAAGTCAATATCAAGATACTTCCTCAATGCTTTACACAACGCATCAAGAGGTCCATTACCTGTACCTGATACCAATGCACTCTCACCCTTATATTCCAATGCCGCATTAACGATGGTTGTTGTATCGTCATTCTGTGCGGTATATGACTTAAGTGTAAGAGGTGCGGTAAGATTCGAATATATATCCTTGAACGCCTGATGGATTTCGTGATTATCAAGCACTGTATGCTTTGCATCTGACATATCATTGATGATATTTGCAAACTCGGTAAGCATATCCTTCGGAAGAATGTAGCCATACTTCTTCTCCATAACGTAGCTTACGCCACCCTTACCTGACTGGCTGTTAATCATAATCGGTTCATACTTTCTGCCGATGTCTGCAGGGTCAATGGTAAGATAGGGATTTGCCCACTTATTGTCGGGATGCTCGTCAAACATATCAAAGCTCTTCTTAATAGCATCCTGATGGCTGCCTGAGAATGCCACATACGCCATATCGCCCGCATAGGGATGGCGTGAATGAATAGGCATCTTGTTGCACCTCTCAAACATCTCTATAGCCTCATCAATGTTACTGAAATCAAGCTCGGGGTCAACGCCCTGCGAGAACATATTAAGTGCAATGGTAACAATATCGGCATTACCTGTTCTCTCACCGTTACCAAACAGTGTACCCTCTACTCTGTCAGCACCTGCCAATATTGCAAGCTCTGATGATGCCACGCCTGAGCCGCGGTCATTGTGCGCGTGAACGCTTATAATCAAATTCTCACGATTGTTCAGATTCTGACACATATATTCAATCTGGTCAGCGTAAACATTAGCAGTTGCAACCTCGATTGTTGAGGGAAGGTTAATGATAACCTTTCTGTCGGCTGTAGGGCAGAAAACCTCGTTTACTGCGTTTACAACCTCTATTGCATAGTCGGGCTCTGTACAGGTAAAGCTCTCGGGGGAATACTCATATCTGACATTGCCTGTAAGCTTTGCATCAACAAGCTCCTTAACAAGCTTTGCACCATCAATTGCAAGCTGTTTGATTTCTTCCATACCCTTCTTGAACACAACCTCACGCTGTAGAGTTGAGGTTGAATTGTAAAGATGAACAATGGCATTCTTTGCACCCTGCAATGCCTCGATTGTCTTTTCGATTATATGCTCACGAGCCTGAGTAAGCACCTGAATAGATACATCATCAGGGATTCTGTTCTCGTCAATAAGTCGGCGGACGAACTCAAATTCTGTGCCTGATGCTGCAGGGAAGCCTACCTCAATTTCCTTGAATCCAAGCTTTACAAGATAGTCAAAAAATTCGAGCTTCTCATCAATTGTCATAGGTGAATACAGTGCCTGATTTCCATCACGCAAATCGACGCTACACCAGATGGGTGCCTTCTCTATTACTTTATCACACCATGTACGATTAAACTTCGGTACAGGGGT
>JAZOBR010000140.1:0-3127 GCA_045596105.1 Candidatus Ornithomonoglobus sp. | reverse complement strand
GGCAACGGTGTAGATACCGGGTTCATAAATTATTCTTGAGGTTCCACGTTCAATACCATCGTAAAAATCCCATCCGGTAAGGGTATCCTTTGATACGTCAATTCTTATAAAGTCACCCACAACAAATGCATTGCCTTCTTTTGCTTTTTCTTCATAAAGATCCTCAGATACGTAGTAGCTTGCCTCCTGGCAGGTTCCCTTACCTTTTGCACGCAAGTTTACATACTGTGTCCCCATTACTCTGTAGCCATATTTTTGGTCGTCCTTATCGATAATAACACGTCTTATATTTTCAACATGCATATACGTTGTTGTACCATCCGAATTGACACTGTCAAGCTCACCACGGTATACAACCGCACCAAGATGCAGAAAGTCATCGGGATTATAGAGCACTAACTGATACGTCGTAGCTGCTACAAGTGAATTAGATGTAACAACCTTAAACTTATCTTCTTTTGACTTGTCGTCAGGTATAGAAAATATCGGTGTGCTTGCACCTAAATAATATCTGAGACTTACATCACTTGAGTTAAACAAATTCCATTTTGTCCAGTCTGTTCTTGTATCAATAACTCCACCCTCATATTCAGGAACGTGTGCAATATCATCTGTTGTTTCAAGCTCGTGATCTGACTCAATAACCGTATCAAGAGCTATACACTCACCCTCCTGATTTAATTTAATTCTAACCAACTCATTTAAGACAGTATCTGCATTGTTAATCACATACTCGGCAGCTGCCGCTTTAGTCTTACCGCTTACAGAATCAACTGTAACCTTTTCAGCAAATGATAAATCAAGCCACTCGCCTTCCTGAGTAAAAACTCTGATTGTCATTTCGGGGTCGATACTTGTTCTTGTAAAGCTTGCAGATTTAAAATATGCAACAGTGTAATCCTGACCTGTGGTATACCCTGCAATAATTCCATGATATACAATAAGAGTAACCTTTGTGCCCAATTCAGGCATTCTGAGCTTATCATTGTATAAAAGAGCCCCGTCTATTGCACATTCATCAATACGCTTTAACATATTTCTCGAAATTCTGTAGCTCTTACCTCCAAGCTCTAAAACATCCTCGTAAAGCATCGTAATTTCGCCCGTTGGTCTGTCATTAGCAGTTTTAATTTCGGTATAACCTGTATCTTTGCAACGCATAACTCTTATGGCTCTGCCAACAGGTATGCCTGTATACTCAGTTAATACGCCATCAACAAAAATGTTATTTATAGCCTTATCATCAATCTCGATATACGGCTTACCATCGTACTTCATACCATATCTGAGACCAATTCTGCTCTGAAGTGAATCAATATACTCTGCTACATAATAATCATATTTATATATAATCGCAGTATCAAAGTCGCCTTTTTTTGCAGAAGCCGTAAGCACAAGCTTTCCGTCATTTTCATTATAATCACTCATCTGAGAAAGACTATCGAGCTTTTTGCCGTTTTCAATTATATTTACAAAATTGCTTACAGTAATTTCAAGCTCAGTTTCATTTTCGTCAATATAAATTATTTCATTTCCTCTGATATCAACAATATCTCTGAAGTCAATTTCAAGTGCAATATTATCTTGTGATGGTGCAATATACACAAGACTGAATTCATTGGTAACATCATCAAAAAATGCATAAGCGTCAACCCGTGTGCCGAAATAAACAGCAACATCCATACCTGATGCATTTACGTCTGTTCTCTCAATTTGAACATATCCCTTTTTAAGTGATGCACCGCCGTATACTGCAAAACCGGGGACAGCATTCACAAAGCCGCCAACGTCATATATACCGTGAACGGTACTCAAAAGGTTTTCTCCGTCTGCAATTGTATACTTATAGCCTCCGGTTGAAGTATATTCCATAATACATATATCAAGCGTAATTGCTTTTGCAAGAAGTCTTGCAAGCTCTCCTCTTGTAACATATGCATTTATATTCTGCGGATTATCCGAAATAAGACCGATATCTGCCGCAATAATTAAAATTGCCTCATCAGTATTGCCGAACTCAGCACATCTGTAATAATAACCGGTTGCAAGAAGAATACACTCAAGCACATTTTTATATGTAACCTTGTTATCATTGGGGTCTTGTCCGTATACATTTAAAAGTGCATTCTCACTTCCAAGCTTAACCTTTGACATAATAACCGAGAACTCAGTCATCGTAAGAAGCGAATCCTTTGATTTACTTACATCATCCCATATACCTATTGAATCTAAAAACTCAATTCTCTTAATGTCAGGGTCAACCTCTTCAATTTCGGTATCTCCTAAAAATTCTCCCACATCAAATCTGAAAATATCATCAATAATATCCCAGGCGGGAGCCTCGGTATACGCAAACACCGGAACGGAGGATATAACAACCGCCAAAGCAAGCATTATACATAAAATTCTGTTAGTTTTTTTCATCTGTTACTCCCCCTCTACCCATGATATTATTCTTGTAAGCATTGTAGCTGCCTGAGCCTTTGTAACATTATCCTTAGGTGCAAAGCGTTCATCAGATACACCAATCATCATTTTAATGCTGTAAATTGCATTTACATATGGAAGTGCCCAGTCTGAAATATCTTCGTAATCCGAAAATCCCGCAGCGGGATTTTCAACAATCTCATCAAACTTTCCGGCATTTACAAGTGAAATATAGAGTATTTTACACATTTCCTCTCTTGAAATGCTATCTTCTGGTCTGAAGGTTGTGTCCACCGAGATAGTACCATTATCAACCATTGTCTGGAGCATGCCCGCAAACTCGCCATCTTCAACATCCGAGAACATACCTGAATATTTCGTGGTTTCAAGCTTTAAGGTCTTAAAGAGGAATGTTAACATATCCTTTCTGTTAACAAGCTCATCGGGATTATAATTACCGTTTTCATCAGGTGTCATAACCCCACGCTCTTCCATCTTTTTAATGTATTCTTCGCCCCAATGACCGTCAAGGTCACTTTCATTATTTCCTGCGACATCATCAGACGTTGAGTTTTTGATACCATAGTCAAGGTCGTTGATTGATATAACACCGCCAGCTATTGCACCGCCACCTGACGATGAACCTCCGCCGCCAACAATTCCGCCAACTGACGTATTACAAGTCGGATCGTAGCCATGT
>JAZOBR010000139.1:0-5049 GCA_045596105.1 Candidatus Ornithomonoglobus sp. | reverse complement strand
GGTACAGGCAAGACTGCAACTGACGAGCAGGCAGAAGAGGTTTGCGGTGCAATCAGAAGGCTGCTTTGCGACCTATATGACTGCGAGACAGCAAAGGCTATCACAATTCAGTATGGCGGCAGTATGAACGCAAAGAACTGTGCAGGTCTTCTGGCAAAGCCCAACATTGATGGCGGTCTGATTGGCGGCGCATCACTTGTTTCGGCAGATTTTGCAGTTATCACAAGCGCGGCAAAATAAATAAAGGCAATAAATCGAAGGGGTACTTGCAATGCAAGCGCCCCTTTAGTGAGTAATAAAGTAATGGGAAAGGAATAAATAAAATGGCAAAATCACCTATAGCTTTGATTATTATGGACGGCTACGGCATTACCTCTGTAGCTGATGGTAATGCGATTTTTGAGGCAAAGACACCCTATCTTGATTCATATTTTAAGAACTATCCTAATTCAGAGCTTTCTGCAAGCGGCTTGTCTGTTGGTCTTCCTGACGGACAGATGGGTAACAGTGAGGTTGGTCACACAAATATCGGTGCAGGCAGAATAGTATATCAGATGCTTGTAAAGATTACAAAGGACATTGAGGATGGCGTATTCTTTGAGAATAAGGCAATCCGCGATGCAATGGAGAAGGCAAAGGCTAATAATAAGGCATTGCATTTGATGGGCTTGTTATCAGACGGCGGTGTTCATTCACACATCAAGCATCTTATCGGTCTTATTAAGATGGCTGACAAGATGGGTCTTGAGAAGGTTTATGTTCATACCTTCCATGATGGTCGTGATGTTGCCCCCACATCAGGCGTTGACTATATGCAGGAGCTATGCGACGCTATGGCAGAAATAGGAACAGGCAAGGTAGCGACCCTGAGTGGCAGATATTACGCTATGGACCGTGACAATGCATGGGACAGAGTAGAAAAGGCATACAATGCAATGGTGATGGGCGAGGGTGTTATGGAAAGTGACCCGGTAGAGGCTATCCATAATTCATACGCAAAGGATGTAACAGACGAGTTTATCCTGCCTACAGTAATTGACAAGGAAGGCACAATCGATGATGGAGACAGCGTTATTATGTTCAACTTCCGTCCTGACCGTGCAAGACAGATAACAAGAACCTTTGTTGACCCCATGTTTGATGGCTTTGTGCGTAAGAAGGGCTTTATGAATCTTAACTTTGTGTGTATGGCACAGTATGATGCACAGATGCCCAATGTAACTGTTGCATATCCCCCTGAGGAGCTTAAGATGACCTTCGGTGAGTACATCTCAGAGCTTGGTCTTACACAGCTTCGCATTGCCGAAACACAAAAGTATGCTCATGTAACCTTCTTTTTCAATGGTGGTGAGGAGCGTCAGTTTGAGGGTGAGGACAGAATTCTGATTAAGTCACCCGATGTTGCAACCTTTGATATGAAGCCTGAGATGTCAGCACCCGAGGTTTGCGATGCGGTTATTAAGGCTATTGACGAGGACAAGTACGATGTAATTATCCTTAACTACGCAAACTGTGATATGGTTGGACATACAGGCATAATGGAAGCGGCGGTAGAGGCTGTTGAGGCAGTTGATACCTGCGTTGGCAAAATGGTGGAGAAGCTTTTGGAAAAGGGCGGTAAGGCTATTATTACTGCCGACCACGGTAACGCAGACTGCCTGATTGACCCCGAGACAAAGGATGTATTTACTGCACATACCACAAACCCTGTTCCTATGATAGTTATAGGTGAGGGTGATGTTAAGGTGCGTGACGGTAAGCTATGTGACCTTTGTCCGACGATGCTTGATATGATGGGTCTTGACAAGCCTGAGGAAATGACAGGTGAGAGCCTTATCGAAAGATAAACTGAATAAATGATTAAAAAGCAGAGATTTTCTCAAAAAAGGGTTGAGAAATCTCTGCTTTTCTGTTATAATTCTAGTATAATGGTATAAAAGGACGTGATAGCTTGTTACATACATCTTTTCTAAAGCTTTCAGCTCGTGAAACCCTTAAGGGAGAGTACCTCAGATGCGTTATTGGCGCATGTATATTTTTTATCCCTATGTACATCAATACGCTGATTAATCAGTTGCTTATTGTAAAGGGTCTCGATATGGGCTTTACGGGTACGCTTGTTACCCTTATCATTAATATTTTTGTGGTAGATATATTTACCGTAGGCTTTGTTCGTTCGCTATACAGAATGAAGGAGCCTTTACAGACTCAAACCTATGAGGAGAAGAGATACGATATAAACCTGCTTCTTTCAGGCTATCAGGAGGGCACTAAAAACACCTTTAAGACTATGTTTTTAAAAAGATTAAGACTATTTTTATGGGAGCTTCTGGCGGTTGTGCCTGTGGTAGTATTTGTGGGAGTGATACTGATGATGACATCCCGCCCCGAGATAGCAGGACTTATGGGAGAGCTTCAGAGTGCGATTCAAAACCCGACCGACGATGGTATAATGATAGTGGTGGCATACATTATAGAAAACTGCCAATACATAGTATATATGCTTTTGGGAACATATGTGGCAGTGTTTTTGTTTATGATACCATACATAAGAAAGAGCTACGAGTATGCAATGGTACCCATTATTTTAGCCGAGGAGCCTGATATGCCCTCATGTGAGGTTTTTAGAAAAACACGTGAAATGATGCATGGTTTCAGAATGAGATTATTCTCAGTGGAGGTATCGTTTTTAGGATGGATTATACTTGCGATGCTTGTTGCAGCTATGGTAGGGTCCGGGATGGGTATATATCTGTTCCTTGCGCTTGTAATGCCATATATGAATATGACAATAATTAAATTTTATAACGAAAGAAAGGCAATGCTTGCCGAGAAAGCAAATGAAAATCAGGAAGGAATGACAGACCAATGAAAATTGAGACAATGTGTGTACAGGAGGGCTATGAGCCCAAGAATGGTGAGCCGAGAGTATTACCTATAGTTCAAAGCACAACCTTTAAGTATGAGTCATCAGACGAGATGGGTAAGCTTTTCGACTTGGAGAAGGACGGATATTTCTATACCCGTCTTGCAAACCCTACTGCAGGTGCAGTTGAGAAGAAGCTTGCAGCCCTGGAGGGCGGAGTTGGTGCGATGATGACATCATCAGGTCAGGCGGCAACAATGCTTTCAGTTATGAACATCGCAGGAGCAGGTGATAATATCATATGCTCAGCCGCAGTTTATGGCGGTACGTTCAACCTTTTGGGCGTAACACTTGAAAAGTATGGAATTTCAACAACCTTTGTTGACCCTGATATGCCTCTTGAGGAGCTGCAGAAGCATGTAAAGCCCAATACAAAGGCAATTCTTGGTGAGACAATTTCAAACCCATCATTAGTTGTATTGGATATTGAGAAGTTCGCAGAGCTTGCTCATTCAAACAATATCCCTTTGATTGTGGACAACACCTTTGCAACACCTGTGTTGTGTCGCCCCATTGAGTTTGGTGCAGACATTGTTATTCACTCAACCTCAAAGTATCTTGACGGTCACGCTTGTGCATTAGGCGGCATAATCATCGATAGCGGTAACTTTGATTGGGAGGCGAGCGGTAAGTTCCCCGGACTTACAACCCCCGACGAGTCATACCATGGCATTATTTATACACAGCACTTCGGTAAGGCGGCATATATTGGTAAGGCATTGGCACAGCTTATGCGTGATATGGGCGTGTCACCTGCACCTATGAATGCATTTCTGCTTAACCTTGGAACAGAGACGCTGCACCTTAGAATGCCCCGTCATAGTGAGAACGCATTGAAGGTTGCAAAGTTCTTGGAGAGCGACCCGAGAGTTGAGTGGGTAAACTACCCTGGTCTTGAGTCAAACAAATACTATCCCCTGGTTAAGAAGTATCTTCCTAATGGTGCAAGCGGTGTTGTATCCTTTGGTGTAAAGGGTGGCAGAGAAGCAGGCGTAAAGCTTCTTGATTCTATGAAGCTTGCAGCCATTGTAACTCATGTTGCAGATGCAAGAACCTGTGCATTGCACCCCGCATCAGCAACTCACCGTCAGTTGACAGATGAGCAGTTGGTGGCTTGCGGTGTAGGTCCTGAGCTTGTAAGATTCAGTGTTGGCATTGAGAATGCTGATGATATTATATCTGATCTTAAGCAGGCATTGGATGCAGTAGAGAAATAAGAGGTACGGATTATGCCAAGAAATGAGAAAGAAACAGAAGGCTTGTCTCTTTTAGGTAATAAAAAGACGGTTTATAAGGACACATATGCTCCTGAGGTGCTTGAAACCTTTATAAATAAGCATCCCGACAATGATTATATGGTAACCTTCAACTGTCCCGAGTTCACAAGCCTTTGTCCCATAACAGGTCAGCCTGACTTTGCCGAGATTAAGATTAACTATATCCCAGATATAAAGATGGTTGAGTCAAAATCATTGAAGCTGTATCTGTTCAGCTTCCGCAATCAGGGAGATTTCCATGAGGATTGCGTAAATATCATTATGAAGGACCTAGTAAAACTGATGGAACCGAAGTATCTTGAGGTCAAGGGATTATTTACACCCCGCGGCGGTATTTCAATCCATCCCTTTGCAAACTACGGCAGGCCGGGGACTAAGTATGAAAAAATGGCAGAGGAGAGACTGTTCTCATCCTTGCCTACGGTATGAGGAAAATATAAATGAGAAAAGCATTGGTTGTATTATCGGGCGGTCAGGATTCCACCACCTGCCTATACTGGGCAATAAGACAGTTTGGCAAGGAGAATGTGTCAGCCATAGGCTTCGACTATGGTCAAAGACACAAAATGGAGCTTGATTGTGCTAAGGCCTTGTGCAAGAGTGAGGGCATAGCCTATGAGGTTATCCCCACACCCATTATAAATGAACTGTGTGCAAATTCATTGACTCGTGAGGATATTGAGGTTGAGGCGGAAAAGCCTGAGGACGCACCGCCCAATACCTTTGTTGAGGGCAGGAACCTGTTGTTTTTGTCCTATGCAGGTATTTATGCCAAGACTCGCGGTATTACAGATCTTGTAACAGGTGTTTGTGAAACTGATTTTTCGGGCTATCCCGATTGCAGGG
>JAZOBR010000138.1:0-3745 GCA_045596105.1 Candidatus Ornithomonoglobus sp. | reverse complement strand
TGTTGACAGAATGGATGAGGAAACAATTAATGCATTGATATTCTTAGGTAAGGAATACGCAAAGCGTGGTTGGACAATGCAGTTGCATATTGGTGCAATGCGTAACAACAACACCCGTATGTTTGAAAAGTTAGGTCCTGACACAGGCTTTGACTCAATCAATGACTTTGAGATTGCACAGGGCGTTTCAAGAATTCTTAACGAGCTTGAAAAGGAGGACTTGCTTCCCAAAACAATCCTTTATTGTCTGAATCCTAAGGATAACTATGTATTGGGGACAATGCTTGGCAACTTCCAAAAAGGACCCACACCCGGTAAGATTCAGTTCGGCTCGGGTTGGTGGTTCTGTGATAACCGCGATGGTATGGAGGAGCAGATGAAGACTCTTGCAAACCTTGGACTTTTAGGTAGGTTCGTTGGTATGCTTACAGATAGCCGTAGCTTCGTTTCATATCCACGTCACGAGTATTTCAGACGAATTCTATGTAATCTTATAGGTAGATGGGTTGAAAATGGCGAGTATCCCAACGACAAAGCAATGCTTGGCGAAATCGTAAGGGGTATCTGCTATAACAATGCAAAGGAATATTTTGAATTTTAATATGGATAAGCATAACTTTAAGGCTAGTTGGATTACCCTTAAAAATGAGTGCGCTTAAGCCAAAGAATGTTTACGTGAGGGAATTTGAAAAAGAGCAAATTCCCTCACGCTCTTATTTAAACGAGCATATTCTTTTTTGTGTCTGTAACTTCTGGGCATAAAAATACCTCCTATGGTTTTTATTTCATATACCATAGGAGGCTCTTTTTTCTATTGTCCGTTTTTACTGGTTCAGTTCACATCGGTTCATAGCCATTTTATTATTTAACTACCAGATTAACAAGCTTACCGGGTACTGCAATTACCTTTACAATTGTCTTTCCCTCTGTAAGTGCCTTGATTCTGTCTGATTCCATTGCCGCAGTCTCAAGACCTGCACGGTCAAGGTCTGCAGGAAGTAGTATCTTGTCACGGATTTTACCGTTAATCTGTACTACAATTTCAACCTCTTCATCGACTGTTTTACTCTCGTCATACTCAGGCCATTTAGCAAGTGAAAGCAAGTCTTCACCGCCAAGCATCTCCCATAGCTCCTCTGTAATATGAGGTGAAACTGGGTTTAGCAAGGTAATAAATGTCTTGTACTCACCCTTTGTGATTGAGCCCTTCTTTGCTACATCATTCAAGAAACTCATCATTGTAGCAATAGCAGTGTTGAACTTCATTCTCTCGAAGTCCTCTCCCACCTTCTTGATTGTCTTATGCATAGTTTTTTCAAGCTCTGCACTATAGCAATCCTCGTCAGTCATTATATTCTGTAGGTTCCACACCTTCTCGATGAACTTGTAGCAACCCTTCAACCCCTGCTGTGACCAAGGTGTGCTCTGATCAAATGCTCCAAGGAACATCTCGTATGTTCTGAAGGCATCAGCACCAAATTCATTTACTACATCATCGGGATTAACTACATTGCCGCGAGATTTTGACATCTTCTCACCGTTCTCACCAAGAATCATACCATGTGATGTACGCTTATAATACGGCTCTGCAGTAGGAACTACGCCAATGTCAAACAGGAATTTGTGCCAGAAACGTGAATACAACAAGTGAAGTGTTGTATGTTCCATTCCGCCATTGTACCAATCAATGGGAGTCCAGTAGTCTAGTGCCTCCTTTGATGCCAGAGCATTATCATTATGTGCATCAGCATATCTTAGGAAATACCAGCTTGAGCCTGCCCACTGAGGCATTGTGTCTGTTTCACGCCTTGCAGAACCGCCACAGCAAGGACAAGTAGTGTTAATCCATTCTGTTGCATTTGCAAGCGGTGATTCACCATTTTCACCCGGCTTGAACTCTTCCATATCAGGAAGCACTAGGGGTAACTCACTCTCAGGAATAGCAACATAACCGCACTTCTCACAATGTACAATGGGGATTGGCTCACCCCAATATCTCTGACGTGAGAACACCCAGTCACGAAGTTTGAAGTTGATCTTACGCTTACCTATACCCTCTTTTTCAAGGTAATCTATCATTGCAGGGATTGCTTCACTTACAGTCATTCCTGTCAGGAAGCCTGAGTTAACCATCTTACCCTTCTGTACGTCTGTATACGCTTCCTCATTTACATCCTTGCCGCCTTCAACAACTTCGATTATGGGAAGGTTAAACTTCTTTGCAAACTCCCAGTCACGAGTATCATGAGCAGGAACTGCCATAATTGCACCTGTACCATATGTTACAAGGACATAGTCTGATACGAAAATCGGGATTTCTTCGTTCGTAACAGGATTGATTGCACGAACACCCTTAAGCTCGATTCCTGTCTTATCCTTTGCAAGCTCAGTTCTCTCAAACTCTGACTTCTTGCCTGCAGCAATCTGATATTCCTTAATCTCATCATAGTTCTCAAGCTTATCCTGCAGCTTCTCAATCAAGGGATGCTCAGGTGAAATAACTGAGTATGTTGCACCGAACAATGTATCACAACGAGTTGTGTAAACAACCATATTGTCACCTGATGTCAGCTTGAAGGTAACCTCCGCACCCTCACTTCTGCCAATCCAATTACGCTGCTGAGTCTTAATCTTTTCAAGGAATTCAATATCGTCAAGGTCATCAATAAGTCTCTGTGCATACTCTGTAATCTTTAGCATCCACTGACTCTGACGCTTCTGGATAACCTCACCGCCACAACGCTCACAAACACCGTTTACTACCTCTTCATTTGCAAGACCTACCATACATGATGTACACCAGTTAATGGGCATTTCCTGCTTATATGCAAGACCCTTTTTAAATAACTGCAAGAAAATCCACTGTGTCCACTTGTAGTAATTGGGGTCGGTTGTGTTAATCTCTCTTGACCAGTCAAATGAGAAACCAAGCATCTTTAGCTGACGCTTGAAGTTTGAAATATTCTGTGCAGTTACAACTGCAGGATGAATATTGTTCTTGATTGCATAGTTCTCTGCGGGCAAGCCAAAAGCATCCCAACCAATGGGATATAGCACGTTATAGCCTTGCATACGACGCTTTCTTGCAATAATGTCCATTGCAGTATAGCTTCTGGGGTGTCCAACGTGAAGTCCCTGTGCAGAAGGATACGGGAACTCAATAAGTCCGAAGAACTTTTCCTTGTCTGAACCGTTTACTGCCTCAAACGCATGGGCATCATCCCATCTGTCCTGCCATTTTTTCTCAACCTGCTTAAAATTATATTCTGCCATTTCTATATATCCTCTTTTCTTATTCTTCTTCCTTACGTAGTGTATCTGCTTCATCCCACAGACGCTCAAGTCCGTAGAACTCACGCATTTCCTGTTGCATTATATGAACTATTACATCACCGTAGTCCATAAGTATCCAAGAGCCTGTGCTGTAACCTTCCTTATGACGTACAACCTCGCCTGCCTCTTCTAACTGTTCATCAACCTCATCGGCACATGCACGTACCTGAACAGATGACTGACATGATGCAACTACAAAATATTCTGCCAATGATGTCTGCTCGCCTACATCAAGAAGCTCAATGCTTGACGCCTTCTTGTCCTCAAGGGCTTTAACAACCGCTTGTGCTTTTTCTTGTGCTGTCATTTCTTTTCTCCTCCTTTATTTATCTCGTTCCATGCGTATATTGTCATAGGATGTATATATCCGTTTTTATTTATATTGTGCATTAATGATGATTTTATTGCAAGG
>JAZOBR010000137.1:0-3091 GCA_045596105.1 Candidatus Ornithomonoglobus sp. | reverse complement strand
GCATCAAAGGGACTTTTATCAGATGGTGGAATAGTTGTTCTCGAAAGTGACGATACTGATTTTAAATCGGATTTTTTCGGTTTGAAGATAATCAAGCAGAAAAAATACGGCAGAACTTTTATAACAATTTATCAAAGAATTGGAAACGGGGGATGATATTATGAGAATTGCAGTCTATCCCGGTAGCTTTGATCCTATTACTAACGGTCATTTAGACATCATTGAAAGAGCGAGTAAAATTTTTGATAAAGTAATAGTAGGTGTTCTGAAGAATAAGAACAAAAATCCATTATTCTCGGCTGATGAGCGAATAGAGCTTATCAGGAAGGTTACATCCAAACTTGATAATGTTGATGTTGCAAGCTTTGAAGGATTACTTGTTGATTTTGCTCGTGAGCATGATGCAGATGTAATTATAAAAGGCTTACGCACAGTGAATGATTTTGAATATGAATTCCAGATGGCATTACTTAATAAGACACTAAACAGTGATTGTGAAACAATGTTTATGATGACAAATTCAAAATATTCATATATAAGTTCGAGTATGGTAAAAGAGCTTGCAGGCTACAAAGGTGATTTAACGGGACTTGTTCCCGCTGAAATTATACATTATATCAAAGACAAATTTGAGCATTAAAGCTTAAGAAATTTTAATTGAAAGGACGTTATGAAGATGGACATGGATATGGACATGATGGAAATCATTGATATGATGGAGGATACCATCAACAAAGCTTCATCAGTACCCCTAACAGGTAAGATTATGATGGACAAGGACGAGCTTCTTGATTTCTTGCAGGAAATGCGCCTTGTGTACCCTGAGCAGCTTAAGGAGGCTAGATGGGTAAAGAATGAGAGACAGAGAATCCTTGACGAGGCTGAGGAAAGAGCAGACGCTATCAAGAAGTCAGCTGAGGAGACTCAGGAGAGACTTGTAAACGAGCACGAGATAACAAGACAGGCTTATGAGAAGGCAGATGCAATCAGAGATATGTCCGAGAGAGATGCTAAGGAAATCAAGATGGATACAGACAGATATGTTGACGATATCCTTGCTGATGTTGAGCACAGACTTGATTTACTTCTTAGAAAAGTTCGTGAGGACAGAGAAGAGCATCTTAATAACTAATTATATACAGAAATAAATGAGGGCTGGATAATGTTTTTGTTCAGCTCTGTTTGACTTTAAAGAGATATTATGGAGGACAAGCTATGTTATCAGATATTGAAATTGCCCAGAATGCTGAAATGTTACATATTCGTGATATTGCGAATATGGCAGGTATTGATGAAGACGACTTAGAGTTTTACGGTAAATACAAGGCAAAAATATCAGCTGAGGCAATACAGAAGGCAAAAGAAAAGGGAGATGGTAAGCTAATCCTTGTTACTGCAATCAATCCTACCCCTGCAGGTGAAGGTAAGACTACTGTAACTATTGGCTTGGGTGATGCTATGTCACGTATTGGTAAGCGTACATTTATTGCACTTCGTGAGCCCTCCTTAGGCCCTGTTTTTGGTGTAAAGGGTGGCGCGGCAGGTGGTGGCTATAGCCAGATAGTACCTATGGAGGATATTAATCTTCACTTTACGGGTGATATGCACGCAATTGGTGCGGCAAACAATCTGCTTGCGGCTATGCTTGATAACCATATCCAGAAGGGCAATGCATTGAATATTGATGTTACAAACATTGTTTGGAAACGTTGCGTTGATATGAATGACCGTGCTTTACGTAACATTGTTGTGGGTCTTGGCGGTAAGGTCAACGGTATTCCAAGACAGGACAGCTTTATGATTACAGTTGCATCTGAGGTTATGGCTATACTATGTCTTGCAAATGATATTGAGGATTTAAAGAAGAGACTTGGTGAGATTATTATTGCATATACTTATGCAGGTGAGCCTGTAAAGGCAAGTGATATTAATGCTCAGGGTGCGATGGCGGCGCTTTTAAAGGATGCAATCAAGCCTAACCTTGTGCAGACTCTTGAGCATACACCATGCTTTGTTCATGGTGGCCCCTTTGCCAATATTGCTCATGGTTGTAACAGTGTTCAGGCAACAAAGCTTGCAGTAAAGCTTGGTGATTACGCAATTACTGAGGCAGGCTTCGGTGCTGATTTAGGTGCAGAAAAGTTTATGGATATTAAGTGCCGTATGTCAGGATTAAGACCTGATGTCGTAGTAATAGTTGCAACTGTTCGTGCATTGAAGTACAATGGCGGTGTATTGAAAGAGGATTTACAGACTGAAAACCTTGATGCACTGAAAAAGGGTATGGTAAACCTCGGTAAGCACATAGAGAATATGCAGAGTTTTGGCACACCTGTTGTTGTTGCGGTAAACAGGTTTGCAACAGATACCGAGAATGAGCTACAGATAGTTATTGATAAATGTAATGAATATGGAGTTAAGTGTGCTCTTTGCGAGGTATTTGCAAGGGGTGGCGAAGGCGGTATAGAGCTTGCTCAATATGTGCTTGACGCTATTGAAAACCAGAAAGCTCAATATCATCCCGTATATGATATTGAAGCATCAATTGAGGATAAGATAAACGCAATCGTAACAAAAATTTACGGCGGTAGCGGTGTTACCTTCTCAGCAAAGGCAAAGAAGTCAATAAAGAGCCTTGAGGAATACGGACTTGATAAGAAGCCTGTGTGTATCGCAAAGACACAGTATTCATTATCAGATAATCCTAAGCTTTTAGGTCGTCCAGAAGGCTTTACAGTTGATATAAAAACTGTTCGTATTTCAAATGGTGCAGGATTTATTGTAGCGGAGGCAGGAGATATTATGACAATGCCCGGACTACCGAAGGTGCCTTCGGCAGAAAAGATTGATATTGACAACAATGGTACGATTTCGGGGTTGTTCTGATGCAGATATTTGAATCCAACTCATATGAGGAAACATTAGAAATTGCCAAAAAAATAGCTGATACCTTTTGTGGTGGTGAGTTTGTAGCAATGTATGGTGATTTGGGTGCAGGTAAAACTGCATTTGTGCAGGGCGTTGCAAAGGCATTGGGAGTAACCAATCATGTAACAAGCCCCACATTCACTATAGTAAATGAATATGATGC
>JAZOBR010000136.1:0-3630 GCA_045596105.1 Candidatus Ornithomonoglobus sp. | reverse complement strand
TAAAAACGGAGGTAGGTCAAAATGAGTGATAAGGAATTATTTGAAAAGCTGTCGCTTAAGAGAGAGAATGTGTATCTAAAGATGTCAGATGCAGAGAAAAAGGAAATGCTTGTTATATGCGATGATTACAGAGAGTTTCTCGACAAGGGAAAGACGGAGCGTGAATGCGTAAGAGAAGCTATTATGCTTGCAGAGAAGAACGGCTTTGTGGATATTGATACGGTTGATTTGTTAAAAGCGGGAGATAAGGTATATAAGATAAATCGCAATAAAAACATATTTATGGCTGTTATCGGCCAGGAGGACATAAGATGTGGTGTTAATATTGCAGGTGCGCATATAGATTCACCCCGACTTGATTTAAAGCCAAATCCCTTGTATGAATCAACTGATATGGCTTTATTGAAAACCCATTATTATGGCGGTGTAAAAAAGTATCAGTGGCCTACAATTCCGCTTGCAATTCATGGTGTGATTTATGATACAGACGGTAATAAAAAGGAAATTGTTATAGGTGAGTCAGATAATGACCCTGTATTCGTAATTACAGATTTGTTACCTCACCTTGCAAAGGACCAGATGTCAAAGAAAATGGCAGATGGTATAGAGGGTGAAAATCTTAATGTTTTGATAGGCGGTATGCCCATTGAAGCAGAGGATGTAAATGAAAATGTTAAGTTCTCTATTCTTAAGCTATTAAATGACCGCTATGGTATAACAGAGAGCAGCTTTATATCCGCAGAAATTGAGATTGTACCTGCACAGAAGGCAAAGAATGTGGGATTGGATGAGAGCTTCGTGGGTGCCTATGGTCAGGATGACAGAGTATGTGCATATACAACCCTTCGAAGTATCCTTGACGTTAAGGCTCCTAAGCGTACAGCTGTTGCAATTCTTGTTGATAAAGAGGAAATCGGCTCAATGGGTAATACAGGTGCGCAAAGTGCATTTATGTCAATGGCCATCGCTGAGCTTATAGAAAAAATAAAAGGCGATTGTTCACTAACTGATTTAAATAAGACAATAACAAACTCAGCCTGTATTTCATCGGATGTATCTGCAGCGGTTGACCCGAATTTCTTATCAGTTTCCGAGGCTAATAACTCAACCTATTCCGGCTATGGTGTAGCAATAATGAAATACACGGGTGCAAGAGGAAAGTATGATTCCTCTGATGCAAATGCAGAGTTTATACACGAGATTGGAAAGCTTATGGACGATAACGGAGTTATCTGGCAGACAGGCGAGCTTGGAAAGATTGACCAAGGTGGCGGCGGAACAATAGCACAGTATGTTGCAAACCTGAATATGGATGTAATTGATTGTGGAGTTCCTGTGTTGTCAATGCACGCTCCCTTTGAGGTAACGGCTAAAAGTGACATATATATGGCATACCGTGCTTATAATGCTTTCTTTACAAGATAAGTTAAAAACACATACATAAATCATAGGTTGACAACTATGGATGGTGGGTATAAAATATTGTTATAATGGATGAACTATATAGAAAGCATAAATCAAAATTTTGCATCCAATCTATAGGGAATCAGAAAAAACCGATATTGCAATTGTAACAGATACAGATGCCGAGCCTGTAACAGGCTCAACCCGTATGAAGGTAGGCACTGTCTATAAAATTGTCCTGAATATGCTTTCCGCAACCGCTATTATAAAGATGGGGTATGTATCTGTCTATAAATGAAGTGATGAGGAAACGGTAGTTTTGTATCTTTCTGAGAAAAGACGGATAATATTCTTGTTTTATGGCACCAAACCCTTTGAGGGTGACAAAATTGTTTTACAAATGCGTAAGTACGAAACAAAATTGTTCAAGCTTGAAAAATTATAAAAAGCTCACTTCAATCATTTGAATGAAGTGAGCTTTTTATTAATATGCTTTAAACAATGTACCAATCTTTTTGCCTTCAATAATATCATATAGAGCATCAATATTGTTACCGTTTGCAATCAACATACTGATGCCTGCATCGTTGGCAATTTTTGCCGCCTCAAGCTTTGTTATCATACCGCCTGTTCCTACAGCGGATACTGAGCCTGTGGCATTTTGTGTGACCTCGTCTATGTCCTCAACTCTTGAAATAAGCTTAGCACAAGGATTTTTGCGGGGGTCGGAATCATAGAGTCCGTCAATGTCAGAGAATAATACAAGCAAATCGGCCTCAACAACCCGCGCAACTATTGCTGACAGACTATCGTTATCACCAAATTCGATTTCCTCTACAGAAACCGTGTCATTCTCGTTAACAATGGGGATAATGCCCATATCAAGCAATGTGTTGAAGGTATCCTTTGTGTGCTGCTTGCGTTTTTCTATATCTATATCTGAACGAGTTAAAAGTATCTGTGCTACTGTATTATGATATTCAGCAAAGGCTCTATCATATAATGCCATAAGCTCGCATTGACCAACTGCCGCAAGCGACTGTTTAATCTTAGTGTCACTTGGCTTTTCCTTGTAACCAAGCTTACCCATTGCCACACCGATAGCACCTGATGATACTAATATTACCTCACAGCCTGAATTTCTCAAATCTGACAAGACTCTGGCAAGGTCATTTATTCTTCTGAAATTTATTTTACCTGTATCGTAAGTCAGGGTGGAGGTACCCAGCTTAACAACAATTCTTTTTTTATTCATCGTAAAAATCCCCTTTACAATAATACATTAATTATACATCAATATAATATCTTTGTAAAGAGGAAAATATCATTTTGCTTCTTGTTTTTTTATTACAATTGTGAATTCATCACCCCAGGGGTGGGATTTTTCGTTATACTGTGCATCCACACCGCTATTACGTATAAGACTTACTGCGTTTGACAGTGTGTTTCTAAGAAGCTGTAAATTTTTTATTTTATTAATATGAATTACAGGCTCACTCTTTGATGAAAGCACATCGTTAATATACTTTATCGAATCCTCCTCACTGAGGGAATTTTCGCATATTTGTCTTACAACCTCGATTTGAGTTTCGTTATCCTTAATCTTTAAAAGTGCGTGTGCCTGTTTTTCAGTCAGGTTAAAGCTTCTTATATACTTACGGACAATGGGGTCAAGTGCCATCAAATTTGCCTTTTCTTTAATTTCGAAGGCTCGTCCTCCGAGCTTGCGAGATAAATCATTGCTTGTTATTCCATCCTTCTTTATAAGCTCACGATAGCTTTCTGCAATTTCAAGGAAGGACAGGTCCTCGCGATGCAGATTTTCTAAAAGTGACAATACTGCACAATCTGAACCATCTGTATCAAGTATGATACAGGGTATAGTTCTGAGTCCTGCACTGTATGCCGCACGAAAACGCCGTTCTCCTGATATAAGCTCATATTCATTGTCACCGCATTCCCGAACGGATATTGGATTCATTACGCCGTAGCGTTCAATGGACCGAATCAACTCATCCATAGAATTGGGGTTAAAGTATTTTCTTGGTTGACTTGGATTGGGACGAATACACTTTAACGGGATATGCTTTATTTTGTTGTATGTATTATCAATCATTCTTATCACCTGTTATTTAGTATTTTATGAAGATTCGGTAGATGGCATTAGGGAGCTGCCATCTACCGTACCTCGGTGGTGGAAGGTGTAAGACAATTTGGGGGTGACAG
>JAZOBR010000135.1:0-26207 GCA_045596105.1 Candidatus Ornithomonoglobus sp. | reverse complement strand
AAATACTTTTTCTAATGCCTTTTTCTTATTTTCATTATAATCTTCCCATACTGGAATATATGAATCATAACTTTGTGATAAAGATTCCAAGCAATATACAAGCATAGAATATGACAGGCTTACATCCTCAGACAAAAGTCGAATGGATGCATTATAAGCAACAATACAATTTAATATATTGTTATAATCATATCTGCTCAAATTTATCAAATGCTCAAAAAATTTTTTTAAAGTAGATATTTCATGTTCTGAAATATTCTTAGGTATAGTCAATGTTTTATCAACAAATTCAGAAGGTAACGGATAATTTCTTCCGCTTTCTTTTTGCTTGCAAATTCTTTCTACTACAGACTTTTCTTCGTCAAAGACAGCATCTATCACAAACGAAAAAATATTTTTAAATTGTCTTAGTATTTCTTCATCTCCGACCTTAACTAATTCAAAACCACTGTTTGATTTTTGAAGCTGGTTATCATATGAAATAATATAAGAATTTATATTTCCCAAGGATTCTGTCGATTCAATTTTAATATGTCCAATATCATACTTACCCCTAAATGAAGAGTTAGAATAAAGGATGCCTTTACAATCGGTATGAAACCTATCTTCGCTGCCAAAAAACTTCCCAGAAATTATTTGTAACACAACTTTCCTCCTAATCTATCATTTTAAAATACTTTAAAGCATCTGCTATAGCCTGCTCTTTATCGGGTGGGCAAGTAGGAACCCTTGAGCCTTTTTTAGAAATATTATAATTAACACCGTCTTTAATACCATACTTTGTTTTTATTTGTGCTATATATAAACTTGATACTTTAAAACCATACTTATCAAGCACATAAGCCTTGATTTCTTCATAAGTAGCCTTACTTTCGGATGAAGTAATATCCAATTCATCAAGGTCTATATCAACCTCAATTATATCATCAGGTTTGAGTTGGGACAAAAGAACAACCGTCTCCACATGTATCGTATTCGGGAACATATCCACACCCACACATTTTACGGGGGCATAGCCCAGCTCACTCAAATAGTTCGCATCCCGTGCCAAAGTGGCAACATTACAGGATACATACACTATCCTCTCGGGGCGTGCCTGGGCTATTGCCTTTAAGGTTGCCTCGTCACTTCCCTTTCTCGGCGGGTCAAGAATTACCACATCAGGGCGTAATCCCGCCTCAATCAGCCTCGGTACGGCGTTCTCCGCACTGTCGGCATAAAACTCCGCGTTCTCTATTCCGTTGCTTCTTGCATTCTTCCTCGCATCCTCTATTGCCTCGGGAACAATCTCAATGCCTATTACCCTTTTCGCACTCCCTGCCGCCACAAGCGAAATTGTACCGATACCGCAATACACATCCAGAACGGTGTCCTTGTCCGTAATTTCCGCGTACTCCAACGCCTTACTGTACAGCTTCTCCGTCATTTCGGGGTTAATCTGATAAAAGCTATGGGGCGAAATCTCAAACTCAAGCCCCATAAGGGTATCACAAATCACGCTCCTGCCGTAAAGGAGCTTGTTCTCCCTGCCAAGGACTGTGTTGCCATGGGTTTCATTAACGTTCAGATAAACCGACACTATCCTGTCACTTGCCGCCAGGAGCTTGCCCACAAGAATGTCCTTTTTAGGGATACTCATGCCGTTTACCGACAGCACCACCATAATTTCCCCCGACACCTTGCCGTCACGAATGAATACTCGTCTTACAAGACCCTTTTTCGTTGCCTCATCATAGACGCTCACGCCACACTCGGTAATATACTCCTTCACCGCCTCAACAATTTTGGCATTAATTTCACTACTGACCATACAATCACTGACGGGAATAATATCGTGGGAGCGCCTTCTGTAAAATCCCGCAACAACCTCACCGACTTTGTCAACCCCGATGGGGAAAATGCACTTGTTTCTGTATCTTTCGGGACATTCCATACCGATTACCGCATCACTGTAAAGCTCAGAAAAACCGCCAATTCTCTGCATTGCAGAATCCACAAATCCACGCTTAATCTCAAGCTGGGCATTATATTCAATATGCTGAAGGTGACAACCGCCACATCCCTTATACGCAGGGCATACGGGTTCTTTTCGTATAGGCGATGCCTTTGTTATCTCCATAGCACGGCCTATGGCATAGCGTGATAGCACCTTCACAATTACCACATCGCAAACGTCACCCGTCACCGTCATAGGTACAAATACGGTAAAACCGTCCACCGCACCAACGCCGTTTCCATCGGAGGATACGCCCATTATTTCAATTTCATAATGCTTGTTTTTCTCTACCATTTCCGTCCTCACATAAATTCAGGTATATATTCTAATTTTACACCATTTCCCCCTCATTTTCAATACTAAAAACAAAAAAGGTGTTAAAAACACCTTTTGTCTGTATATGCTTATTATTTTACGCGCATCTTCTGATTTTTCATCATTAATGAATATAAATTCCTGTCCAAGCTTCATATCACAAGTATGCTAAATAGGATTTTCATATTTTTCTATTAAAGTCAAAAAATGTCATTTTGTTTGACGCACTTAACTTATTACGATTGACTTATCCGGTAAAATAATATACAATGTAGATATATAAACTTTTTACAGGTGGAAAAAGCTATGATTGAATCAGTAATTCGTGTTTTTATTCCCTTCAGGACGAGCAAGTATGTTGCCTTTCGCAGGGAGCTTCTCAAAAATCAGTGGGAACTTGATAATGAGCTTGATTTAAAGTTTTACCTGCGTTATATCGGTATCCTTTTCAATAATGACGGAGTTTACAGTAATTGCCTTGTGCTGACAAAGGATTATCCGTCCTGGACTCTTTTGCTCGAGTCAACCGAGCTTGCCCTCAGCTCATTGAGGATTTTCTCCTTTGCTTCGGGGGTGGCTTTTCTTGAGCTGTACATACCACAGGAATTTTTATCAGAGGAAAAGCTACTTGATGTTACAACCAGGCTCAGACTTTGCAACAGAAAAATTAAAATCAACAACGAAGAGACGGACCTCTACAGCTTTGCGCAGAAGCTTCTGTCGGCTTATGGAAAAGTAACTCTTTTTGACCATCTCGACACCGCAAATAAGTCCTCCGCAAATGAGCCGCGACCCGAAATGTTTGTGTCAATAAAGCTACCCGAGGCATCCACGACCATCGACCACACTCTGTCCCTCCTTGCGGGGGGTATGAATTCGTCATACACAGGGGACATATCCTCCACCGCCTTCTACTCGAAGTTCCCCCATATTAAATGGTCGGTTGGCAGCAGAACTGTATGCACCGCCGCAACCATAACAGGGGACACAAAAACTGATGGCTACACCAACGATGGTTGGCTTAACCACACCGATTGCAGGCATATTATATGGTACATACTTGTACTGCATCAGAAGTATTTTCTGTACCAATGTATGAACGATATTTCCGAGAAGGAAACCTTCTCCAATATGAGCGGATACTATACAAAGCTTGTGGAGTTCAATGCAAAGTACCGATTCCACACCATTTCCGAGGAGGACTCTCATCAGGAGCTTTATAACATATTCGCAACAAGGAAGGCTCTTGAGTGTGAGTTTACCGCCATTGACGAAAAGGTGGTACGCCTTGAGCAGTACCGCGAAAGCAACCACGACAAGAGCGTTGCTCAGGCAATGACCATAGTAAGTATCCTGTGCATAGTATCAACACTGAAGGATTTATATGACATTCTCATTGGGGCACGAAGCTACTCAAGTATGGCGGAATTCTTAAATCAGCTCTCTACAGGTGAAATCACCCTCGGAGTTGCAGTTTTGATACTTTTTGCACTGGCTTTGTGCAGAATAATTCCAATATCAGGCATCTCAAATGCCATAAGAGGCTTTATACGAAGATTTCGCAAATAAAAAAATCACTCTGCTCCTGCAGAGTGATTTTTTATGCTTTCTTTTTGAATAAGAATGAGCTGTCGGGGTTAAGGGATATGTATTGTCCACTCCGAAGGGTTATGCTCATTTCAGGCTTGGAGTTGTATGCCACAAGCTCATCATCCTCCGTCACCTTTCCGTCCTCACCATACTCATAAATCGTGTAGGCATCCTTATGAGAATCTGACTGTCGGCTCACATCGTATTCGCCTGCAGGTAGTTTATATGCAATGTACTCCGTATCCTCCAGAACATATACAAATGCTGTTTCCGACATCTCACCGTAGGTAAGCAGGAATTCCTCTGTGTACAGGGTCTCCTCTTCCTCACATTCCTCTATCTCAACAGGGATAACATCCTCACGAATATGCTCACGAAGAAACTCCCTTGTTTCCTCATCCCAATGACGAAGCTCCGTAAATTCGGAGTAGTCAAACAACCTTTTAAGAATTGTGTTTCTGTAGCAGAACACGATTTTCTCGGGTGTTTCATTGGTCCATTCATACAAAAAGCCTGTGTACATATGCTTCAGGGATTTATATGTCATTTTTCGACTGTTAATCTCCTTACTGTATCGTTCTCTGAACGCACGCACACTTTCGTTGTCCTTGTCAAAAGTGCTTGCATACCAGTTAAAGCCACTGATTTTCGTAAACGACATAAGCTCATAGAACTTCTCGGGGCCCGATTTTATCACATCCTCCATAAAGGCATCAAGGTATGTGAAATACGAAAAATCCGCCTCATCAAACAGGTCATTTATATTGCTTCTGACACTGCTCGTCTCAAGCTTAGGTAAGCCTGAATAGTTTTGTCTGCTTGAGACCATACTCATACACGCCACATACATAAGCCACGATGTGGTCTTACTGCGGATTCCCTTGAGA
Source organism: Candidatus Ornithomonoglobus sp. (assembly GCA_045596105.1). Taxonomy (GTDB): domain Bacteria; phylum Bacillota; class Clostridia; order UBA1381; family UBA1381; genus Ornithomonoglobus. Next base: position 21,419 of record JAZOBR010000135.1, on the reverse strand, counting down.
ATGTCGTTTAGCACTCGCATTCCGAACTGCGGCATCATTGCCAACTGGAACATTATCATATCCTTATCAAGGTCTCGCAGCTGCATTTCCCACTTCAGCCTAATCTTCGTTCTTATATCAGAATCCGAATCAGCACCCATGGCGTTCATTATGATTTCACGAGCCTGCGTATCGTTATCACCAAGGATATAGAATAAATCAAGTAATACCTTATATTCATTCAGAGCGAACAGTTTTCTTATCATACCGCAGAAGCTACTGCTGTAGGATGCATCAAAATCAACAGGGCAATGCCAGTTGTATCCCCTTGCAAGACGGCACAGGGTATCGTAGAAATACAAGCCCTCAAAGCAATGGCACAAAAAGTACACCTGATCCTCAACTGTGTTGAAGCCGATATTCAAAATCTCATCATAGAAATTGTAAATGTATTGGTCGCTCTTTTTGGAAAAATGCTCCTTGATATATTCCCCTGCTGTGTCATATTCCTTCATATAATACAAGGACAGTACCTTGTTTGCAGGAGATGAATCAAGACTATCAAGTCTTGAGGTTATATACTCAAAGTAGTCCTTATCCTCCGTGCAACGAGCTGCCGTATAGCAGTTAGTACTTGCGATGTGCATAAACACTTCTCTTGCCATTACCTCATTTTTTATCTTGCGGAGTCCCTCAAGAATGAATTTCAGACAATATATGGTGTTCTCCGAAGGATTCTTTATCTCCTCCTCAAATTCGGGGGTATACACTATGCTCGGTGTGTCAAGAATGTACCTGCTGTAGAAATAGGCGGCATACAGTCCCGACGCAAAATCATAGAAGTTCAAATCATTCTGCTCTAAAATTTTAAGCTCTACGGCAATATCAAGACAAGCCTGGGTCTTGCTTCTGCTTTCACCATACTTTTCAAGCTCTGTCGACACAAGCTCAAAGGTCTTTGAAAAGCTCAGTCCTGCACCTATCTCGGTCATTGACATATTAGCACTAAGCTTGATAAGCAGTTGCATAAATATGTCGGCACTGCTAATATCAAGAGTCCCCTTTTCCTTCCACTCACGCATTACAATTGCCTGCAGATACTTATCGGTAAGCTCACTTATGGTTTCAACCGCCACATCGTCATTCTTGATAATCTCCGCATACATCTTAATTTTAAAGGGCGTGTTAAGGAAGGACAGCACTTCCTCTGTCAGGCTCACTGACACATTTCTTCCTTCCCCTGATATTAGCTCATTACAGAACGCCTGAACATCCTCTCTTGTCATAGTCTGTATCTGCAAGCTCTTCAAGGTAATCTTCTCTGTACCGAAGTTGGTTATGGCTCTGTCTGACATCCACATTTTAACTATGGGGTAGGAATTAAAAAGCTTTATAATCTCCTCAATATAGCACTTATGCTTTTCCCTTGTGCTTATGAACGCATCTCGGCTTACTATCTCATTAATGCCGTCGAGGAATAAATATATGTGTCCTGTCTTGAATAGGTATTCGCAATTTTCCTTGGACAGACCCAACTCCCGCTCCACATATTCTGTTATCGTCTCACCATTAAGATATTTCATCTCCACAAATACGGGGATAGGCTGCCTCGGGTTTTCTACGTACTCCTGACACGCACAAATGAATACGTGAGTCAAAGCCACACTCTTTCCACTACCTGCCTCACCGTAAAGCAGGACATACTTATCACTGCTATGCAAGGTATCCTCAATATCCATCAGGCTGGTGTCGTTTTCCATACGCCAGCGGAATGGGTAGTATTTGAAATTATCATTGATATTCTTGTTTTGATTCTCAATGATTTTGTCTTCACAATAGCTGACACAGGAAATCCCCGACAACCTCGAATTTTCAAGGCATCCTTCAAGCTCCGTCTGGTACAGCCTACAGGTGTAAAGATATGTCATAAGCACACATACCTCATTTTTACATAGCTGATACCTTGTCCACTTTGGACATTCATGGGATTCTGTGTTTCTGCAATTATATGCTTCCAGGATGTATTCAAGGTATGGATAATCAGTTCTTGGATTTAGGTATACATCCATAGGCGTGACTGTATTGAAATCTATGGAATCGGGACCCTGGGGCGGGATCAACCCCAACCGCGTCAGGCACCAGGCAAGCATCCTCTTTGTGGAAAGCAAAGTGTACTCAAGCTCAGGCTTGACCAGGCACAAAATATGCTTTAATACCGCCTCCACCTTTGACACCTTCAGGAAGCAATCATGTGCCTCATCAAAGGTAGTTTCCGCCGAAAACTCCTTAATTAACGCATCGTAAACCTCGTCGATGCGTTCAAGCTGGGCAGGGGTGGGTAATGCCATAACATTTTTAAACAAGCTTAAAAGATACGGAAGCTCGTCCTGTGAAATATGCACCTTGTTTGACTCTGCTGTGTATTGAGCATTTTCACACACCGGTTCCAATATCCTTATGATTTCATTAAAAGCTCTTTCGTTATCCATAACAGAAAATTCCTTTTCATAGCATATTATATTTTTATTTTACACTATTTTATCATTATTTTCAATAGGTATTCTCAAGAGCATACAAAAAAGGTGTCATTTGACACCTTTTTAAATTACAATACTGCGTCCCATAACTCCTCATGAGGATTTGCGATAACCTCTGTGTTTATCAATACGCCCTGCTCTGCCGCAAGCATACCGCCCGCCTCGACTGCTGCACGAACGTCCGACACATCACCTGTCAGTGTTACAAAGCACTTTCCTGCAAGACCTCTTGCAACTCGTACCTCAATTAGCTCAATATAGCCTGACTTTACTGCGGCATCTGCCGCCTCGATGACGCTTGCCGCCGTAAAGGTTTCGATGATACCCAACGCACGCTTGTTCTTTACATCAACCGCACCGTGGATTGCCTCGAAAACATTTTTGCCAAGGTTACCGATTACAAAGGTGTCAATCAACGCATCCTCTGCAACAACCTTTGCACGGTCTACTGATGCCTTGATAGCCGAAAGCTCACCGCCTACGATTGTAACATACTTACCCGGGCAAACCGAGCCTGAGCTAAGAAGTGTAATACCTGCACTCTTTAGCATTTCGTCGGTTACCACGATGCCCTTTGATACGCTTTTACACTCGACTAATCCTATTGAATTCATATTTCCACCTCTTTACTTTCCGATAATTACGAATCTGTCTGTTACATCCTTAACAACGCCATCCATTGATGCGTGCATCGATGTTCCAAGGTCCTCGTATGCTGTTATTGCCACAACCTCCCCACGCTTCACCTTGTCTCCAACCTTAACGGTTGCAGTTGCAGGCTTACCAACGTGCTGTGATAACTGCACGTATATTGTATCGGGGGTAAATACTGTATCGACCTTCTTAACAGAAGCCTTAACATATTTTCTGATACCAAGTCTGTCAATAAGCTTGTTTGATGAAATAAGTCTTGACGCTCTCACCTCACGCACCTTTTGAGGTGCCTGGTTGTTGTCGCGTCTCAAACCAAACTTGCCGAGATTTGCCTTGATTTCCATTGAAAGCTTTGAGGGTAGAATTCCTTGCTGACACGCTACAACCGAGCATATTCCACAGCCACAACACAATGCATTCTGCAAGAACGCTTCTGTGCTCTTTACCTCACCATGAGATGCCGCACGAACAGTCTTATGTACCTCTAAGTTGTAGCCAAGAAGGTATCTCGGGCACATATCGGTACACATTGTACAGTTACAGCAAGCCGCCGATGCTCTCTTCATCGCAATGCCCACAGGCATTTTCATTCTCTGAATTACGCCATGGGTTACGGGGAATATAAGAAGTCCCTTTGTTGTCTTTGTAACAACATCGTTGTCCAAATCCACAAGCTTACCCATCATAGGACCGCCGTTTACAACTGCCTTGCCCTCAAGGTTACCATAGCCTGCCGACTTCAAAAGGTCTCTGATTTTCATACCGATAGGAGCAACTACTGTTATGTCCTCCGGCACATCACCACCGATTGTTATGTACTTGTCAATTACGGGCTTTCCAGCATTTACTGCGTTATAGATGTTATAAACTGTTTCCACATTTATAACCATAACGCCTACCATTACGGGAATTGCTCCCTCAGGGATTATCTTGCCCGTTGTTTCGTAGGTCAAAACGACCTCATCACCTGCAGGGTAAATATCAGGAATTTCCTTAATTTTTACCTTTGTACCCTTTAGTGATGCTACAATCTTCTCGTCAAGAAGGTGCATATTCTTGCCCTTAATGCCGATAATTACATCTTTAGCCTCCATTACCTCGCAAAGCATCTTAAGAGTTTCTACCAACTCCGCAAGATGATTCTCAAGCAGGTGATGGTCAACCATCATCAAGGGCTCACACTCTGCTGCATTTACGACTATCTGCTCTACACTCTCAGAAAGCTTTTTGTGTGTAGGGAAGCCTGCACCGCCGGCACCGACAATTCCTGCATCGTAAATCAGCTTTTGAAGCTCATCTAAATTCATTTCCGCTTCCTCCAATTTTTGAATTTGCACTCAAAAAAGATGTATAATTTAACAGGTTATATCTGTCCTTTATCCAATATTCCAACTATCAGTGCATCTACAGGAACATCACTTTTGCCCATACCAACTCTTGCACTTGAGCCCTGTGTGATAATTACGTCCTCACCAATACCGGCACCAACACCGTCAACGGCTACCAAAAATTTATCAACAAGCTCACCATTTTCTATGCACTGAACAAGCATAAATTTACTTCCCACAAGCGAATCCAGCTTATGAGTAGAAACTACGCTTCCGTATACTCTTCCTAAAATCATCTTTATCAATCCTTTCTGTAACCCATTGTCACAGACAGTCTTTTACTTTGTCAAAATCTTGATTATGTCGCCTGTCTTCAATGCACAAGCGTTCGCATCGTCAGTATCGATATGCATCTCGGGAGTAAAGCTCTCATGCACACGAACCTGAACATTATAAAATCTTGTAGGCTTGCCTGTCTCGACCTCAACATCAACAAGGTCATTGTCAACCACGCCATACTTCTCTGCCAGATACGGCGGCAGATGAATGTGTCTGTTTGCAATAATACAAACCTCGTTAAGGAAAATACTTCCCTTAGGTCCTATAATTGCCATAGGCGCCGCACCCTTCAGTTCTCCTGACGGTCTAACAGGGGGGCTGATTTTCAGCTTGAAGGTGTCAGTTCTTGAAACCTCAATCTGACTTTCCTTTCTCAAGGGACCCAATACACGAACATTCTCGATTGAACGCAGATTAGGACTTACGATTGTTACGCACTCCTCTGCGGCAAACTGTCCGCCCATAAGCTCCTTCTTGGGATGAAGCTCGTAGCCCTCGCCAAAAAGAGCATATAAATCCTTTTCGGACAAATGCACATGCCTTGCGGAAACTCCTATTTTTATTACGTCGTCATTCTCCTGCTTTTTAAGCGTGTCAATAACCGCATTGGTGATTAGCTCTTCTAATGATGCCACTTCTAAATCCCTCCTAAGTAGTGTGTTTTAATAGATGGTACATATACGCCCATTATGGGCGTATATGTACACTTATGATTTATCTATTAAACTGCCGGCAAAATCTTCTCAACATCGCCGTGCGGACGCGGAATAACGTGAACTGATACAAGCTCACCAAGTCTAGCGCCTGCTGCTGAACCAGCATCTGTTGCAGCCTGAACAGCACCAACGTCGCCACGTACCATAACTGTAACTAGACCTGAACCGATTCTCTCTGTTCCGATTAGCTGTACGTTAGCTGCCTTTACCATTGCATCTGCTGCCTCGATTGCTGCTACAAGACCTCTTGTCTCTACCATTCCTAATGCCTCTACTGCCATTTGATTTTCCTCCTATTTCTTTCCGGGGTCATGCCCCTAATTAACTGTGTTTATGTTTTTTTATCTTAAAACGCATTGCGTTTTAATTCGATTATTTTGTACCCGTCTTTTTTGCGGGTGTTTTCTTTGCCGTTGTCTTCTTGGCAGGTGCCTTTGCCGTACCTACAGCTCCCACATGGGTTTCTGCTGTTTCTGAATTGGGCTTTGGCATCTTCTTGTCTAAGTGAAGATACGGTAAAATTTCCTTGTGGGGACGGGCAATAACCTGTGATGCCTTAAAGCTTCCAAGCTCTGTTGCCTTTGCCACACCTGCGTCAACTGACGCTTTAACTGCTGTAAGCTCACCCTTTACAACTACTGTAACAAGTCTGCCTCCAAGCTTTCTTTCGGTTGCTACGAACTCAACATCTGCCGCTTTACACATATCATCGAGCATAAATATTGCATCGCCAAGTCCCGAAACCTCCACTAACCCTATTGAGAATTCATTTGCCATTGGGAAAGTCCTCCTTAATAGAATCCGGGAAGGATACTTGCAATCGCATCATCCGGCTGTGGGATAACGTGAGTTGCATATACCTCACCTACGGCTTCCGCCGCTACCTTACCTGCAGCAACCGCTGCCCTTACTGCCGCTACCTGACCTGTAATTACTACATTAACAAGTCCCGAGCCAATCTTTACAGTACCGACAAGCTTAACATCTGCTGCCTTTGTCATTGCGTCTGTGGCGTCAATTGCTCCTGTAAGGCTTCTTGTTTCAATAAATCCTAATGCCTGCATGGGACAATCTCCTCCTTTACGCTCCGTTTTTGATTTTGCCGACTATGTCGCGACCAACTGATGTTCTCTTTGCCATCTTAATGGCATCCTGCGTGGGGCCTGTAAGCACGTGGCTTGCAATTACGCCTGAAACACCGTTTGCCGCCTCAACTGCCGCGTCTACCGCTGCCTTAACCGCTGATACCTCACCCTGCATCTTGATTGCCATGATTACAGGTACATCAACTGTTGGGTCAGCAGGCTTATTTGAGTCGATTGCAATAATCTTGACATCTGCCGCCTTAGCCGCCGCATCTGCCGCAGTTATTGCCGTTACAAAGCCGAACATTTCAACTACACCGATAGCTTTATTCATACTCTGTACTCCTTCTCAAGCACTATCACTTGTTGATAATTGCAATCTTTAGTCCCTTCTGTGCAAGGTTAACCTCAAGTGCCTCATTAATTTCCTCAAGAGGATATGTATGAGTGATAAGGTCCTTCATGGGAAGTCCAATTGCCTGAGCACGCTTCAAGAAATCAAATGTTGTTGCATAATCTCTTAGAGTGTATACCCATGAGCCAACAAGTGTGATTTCCTTTGAGCACAAGTCAAAGTGCGGGTTGATTGTTGCGTCACCGCCGTTGATGAAGAAGCCAAGCTCACACAATCCACCGCCTGAACGGATGAACTTGTAGATGTTTGCATGAGCTACGGGTGAGCCTGTGCACTGGAATGCGAAATCTGAAAGATACCCGCCGAATGCATCCTTAACTGCCTCTGTAAGAGCATCAATTCCCTTGTGGTTCATGAAGTTTACAGTCTTTGTAGCACCCATTCTCTTTGCGAACTCAAGTCTCTGCTCGTTTCCGTCAACTGCTACGATGTTTTCAATACCCATTGTGCGGAGAACCGCGATGCATATAAGACCGATAGGTCCGCAACCCTGAACAACTACTCTTGAGTTGAATCTCAGGATGTTTGTGAGCTTCGCTCTCTCTACTGCGTGGATAAGCACCGCACAGGGCTCAATTAAGATTCTTGACTCAAGGTCAAGGTCACTTACATTAAATACTGTTGAACCGCCTCTTATAACCATATAATCAGCAAACCAACCGTTAAGATGAATGTCATCATCAGGAATCAAACCGTAAACATCAGCACCGCCAACGTTCTGCTTGTTCAAGTCAAACATTGTGATGTCAGGATTGTCACTGAATATCATACAGGTAACAACCTTATCACCGATACCAAGGGGCTTGCCTGCTGAGTCAATCTTAACGTTCTTACCCATTGCCACAATCTCACCTGTACCCTCGTGTCCTAAAACTACGGGGATTAATGAGAAGGGGTCATTCTTGAACTCGTGAGCATCTGTACCACATACGCCACAGCCCTCAACCTTAACAAGAATATCATCATCACCAAGTGCGGGGATGGGGTATTCCTTGATTTCAAACTTCTCCTTCTGTGTCAATACTGCCGCCTTTGATGTCTTGGGGACGGGGCCTGCAGCTGCTGACTTAGTAGGTGCCTGTGGTGCGGCACCTGTCATTTCCTTCAATACCTGCTGCACCAATGCAGCAATCTCATTTTCATTGATAGCCAAGCTTTATCCCTCCTTTTATATAATGTACAATGCATCTGACAATACGCATCGTCTCAATCTTGTAAAGCTTCTGGGAGATGTTATACCCTCTCCCGTGGGACCTGCTATTGTAAATGTTGTCCAACCCTCCGCATTGAAGCCGATACCGGCATAGCTGGGAGCGTTCTTTACAAATATTGTTGTCTCTATTGCCTTTGCATACTGTGTCATATGGTCTACATTCTTAGAATGAAGATGTGCTGTGTGACGGTTGCCATGCTCAGCCTTAACCGCCATCTCAACTGCCTCATCAAAGGTGTTCACTCTTACGATGGGAAGGATGGGCATCATAAGCTCTGTCTGAACAAATGCCTGTGAGAAATCTGTCTCGCAAATGATACATCTTATATCGTCATCTGCCTTAACACCAATCTCTGCGAGAATCTTCTTTGCGTCACGGCCAACCCACTTCTTGTTGATTGTTCTTACCTTGTCGCCCTTCTTATTCTCTGTCCATACCAAAACAACATCCTCAAGCTGTTTTATCTGTGTTTCATTAAGAAGATATGCACCGTTCTTAACCATATGATGGATAAGCTCGTCTGCGATGGGTCTTAATGCAAACACTTCCTTCTCTGCGATACAGGGAAGGTTATTATCAAATGTACATCCATCGATGATGTCCTTTGCAGCCTTCTTAACGTCTGCTGTCTCATCAACGATTACCGGCGGGTTACCTGCACCTGCACCGATTGCCTTCTTTCCTGATGAAAGAAGCATCCTTACAACACCGGGGCCGCCTGTTGCAACCAACATCTTTACTGACGGATGATTTACCATCATATTTGATGTTTCCATTGTGGGGTTAGCAACTGTAACTACTACGTTCTCGGGACCGCCTGCCGCCAAAACGGCTCTGTTTACCAAGTCTACTGCGTAAGCTGAAATACGCTTCGCACCCGGGTGGGGGTTGAACACAACTGCGTTACCGCCTGCAAGCATACAGATACTGTTACAGATTACTGTACAGCTGGGGTTTGTTGAAGGTGTGATTGCACCGATGATACCATAGGGTGCCATCTCAACAAGTGTAAGACCGCCGTCACCTGAGAACGCTCTTGTATCAAGGTCCTCTGTGCCGAGAGTCTTGTCAGCCACAAGATGATGCTTTAAAATCTTGTGGTAAACATTACCCATTCCTGTATCCTCAACTGCAAGCTTTGCCATTGTCTCAGCCTCAGCGTGTGTGAGCTTTCTAATCTCACTGATAATGTTTTCTCTCTGCTCTTTGTTATACTTTCTGAACTCTGTGTATGCCTTATTTACTGCACTCAAAGCCTCTTCCATAGTGTCGAACACACCAATCTGCTTGCGCTGAGGCTTCTTCACAGAAGACAAGTCCATTTCAGAAAGCACTTCCTTAACAAGCTGAGTTACTTTCTTTTCATCAATCACTTTACTGTCTCCTTATTCACTGAGTTGATTTTGCCAAAAGATATTTTACGCCGATACCTGCCAATGCAATATCCTCGTCCTTTGTGCCACCCGATACGCCAACCGCACCGATTATCTCACCATCTACTGATAAGGGGTAGCCACCGCCTAAAAGCAATATTCCGTCACCGTTTGACAAGCCGTCAAAGATTCCGCCTCTTGCTTCCTCCAAAGCTTCATGGGTTGGCATCTTTAGTGATGCCGCCGTATATGCCTTGTCTTGCGACGCCTTGATTGATGCCAGGAAGGAATTATCCATAGCCTCAAGTGCAATCAATCGCCCGTCTGCGTTTACTATTGAAATTACTGCGTTTATTCCCATTCCCTCAGCACCCTTTTCGATGCAATAGATGATTTCCTTTGCAAGCTCGAGGGATATGGTGCTTTTCTTTATAACACCACGGGTGTTGGGCTTATTATGTACAAACGCTTTCTTTTCCTTTGGCGGTGTAGGTGGAGTTGAGCCTGTCAAGGTGGCAACCTGTGACAACATCTCGTCTATTGACTTCATTGGCTCATCAGCTCCTATCTTGTATAATTCTTATTTGTTGTATTTCTCAAGTACTCTCTTTGTAACCTCTGCTACAATCTTCTCGATGTCGTTGCTGCCGCAATTACAGCCTGACTTCTCGTTTGCACATACCTGTGAAGGTAGGGGCTGGAAGCCGTGATATGCCGCACTTGACTCTACGCCATACTTCTCGTTAGCGTCTGAAGGTGACATTGAGCATGTGCCATCCTCGTAACAACCGGGGCAAAGCTTCTCCATGGGGTGCTTGCCAGGAACACCGAACTGCTTTCTAAGGTCGATTAGCTTCTTAACCTCACCGCAGGGGATTTCCTTCTCACCGCCAAGCAATCTTGAATACATAAGCAGCTTTGCGTAGAACTCTGTTGATTCCATTCTGAAGAATGCTGTGTTTAAGTCGCAACCAAATGACAATGCGCCATGGTTTGCCAACAATACCGCGTCATAATCCTGTAGATACGGCTCCAATGACTCGGGAATCTCCATTGTTGATGGTGTGCCATACTGTGCAATGGGTACTGCACCAAGGAAGATAATTGCCTCAGGCATAATCAGCTTGTCAAGAGCTATACCTGCGATTGCAAATGATGTTGCAATGGGGGGATGAGCGTGAACAACTGACTTAACATCAGGTCTCTGCTCATACACCTTAAGGTGCATCTTAAACTCTGATGACGGCTTCCACTTACCATTCGGCTCCTTCAGATTACCCTTTCCATCAACCTTACAAATCATATCCGGTGTCATGAAACCCTTTGATACGCCTGTAGGGGTTACGAAAAATGTGTTGTCGTCAACCTTTACTGAGAAGTTACCGTCATTTGCGGCTACGAAACCGTCGTTGTAGATTCTTCTACCGATTTCGCATAACTCTTTTTTGATTTCGTACTCGGACTTATACATAGTTCTTCCCTCTTTCCTTTTTTATTTTTGTTTTTCTTTGTTTTGTTTGGTTTCATTTTTATTATACAACATTTTTTGGTGATTGTAAAGCCTTTTCTTTAAAAAAGAAGTCAAAGTTTATGGGCTATGCCACCACAAATGTGTGCATATTATACATATATTTATTCTAACATATTTGTTAATAATTTTCAATAGTTTTTTACATTGTTTCCAAAAAAATTTGCACAAATTTTTTTATCTTCTTTTTTGCTCCACCACCCCTTGTGGTTGGTTTAAAATAATTGAAATAATCCCCACCACCTATTGTGTCGGTTAATTTTTGACAAAAGAGAAAAAAATCAATAAATTTCCGTTTGACCTCTGTTTTCAGAGGCAAAACACTGCTTTTTGCAACAAATGTCACAAAAAACCAAAACTAAACAAAAAATCAAAAGGGCAAAAACGAAATCAATCGATTCTGCCCTTTTAAATTCTATCCTTTAAAGTACATCCCAAGGTGCAACTTTTTTATTTTACCAGGATTCCGCCCTTGTCATAATAATAGTTACCTGCCTTTAGGTATTCCTTTACCGCTCTCTGCATACCTGTATTCTCGGGCAAATCCTCTGCCGCCCCTCCGTCAACATGGAACAGGTAGGAGTACACATCACGTCCATCATTCTTCAAAGGGAAGGCTGTGAACAAGTCCGCAAACCTTGTGATGTTTGTTTCTCTGCCCATTATATCCTTCAAGCGTTTTTCCAGCATCCATGTGAAGGTGCAAAATGTCTTATATGTGAAATCAGGATAATACTTTTCGAAAATCTCCTTTGCTCTTTCAATGGATTCCATTGCTATCTCCACGGTAAAAGGAAGTGCCGCGGGGATATGGGTGCTGATTATATTATCACCCTTCTTTAAAATCTCCTCATAGCCTGTAAGAGTGATTTTTTCAGGTACGCACTCACCATAGTAGTTTGCAGCATAGCCTGTTACAGTATCACCATCCTCGGTAATCTCGGCGTAGTACCTGCCTTCCTCATTCTCCTGTCCTGCAGAGCCGAAGAGCATACCCTTCTTGTGTACATATTCACCGTCAACCAATACCTTGATGTCGTCACCCTTTTTGTAAGCTTTTAGCTTAGGTTCAAACTTTGTCATTTCAAAGTTAAGTCTGCCGATACGAAGAATGTCGCAACGGTAGAAAATCATAAACCAGGTCATATATATCCTGATACCCGGTCGACCGAAGACACCTTCATAGTCAGTCATCTCCGCCTCAAAGCCCTGCAGTGTGTCAGAGATAATCTCCAGGGGTAAGCCACGCTTTTCCATCCTCTCTATTATCTCGGGGAAGCAATAGAAAAACGAGAAAAACAGGAACAAGTCTGTTACGTCGTTGTCCTTGTTGGGCATTGTCATTTTAGCCAGGGGTGAATCTGCCTTGATTATGAAGTAGCAGATATATGTAAACAGAAGCATATCGGGGTCCTTGGCAATGTTTTTTGCCGCCTCAGATATTGCATCCATTCTGTGACGGATGAAATTATACTTCTTATTTAACTCAAGGACTCTGTCCATTCTTACAATGTCATCACCCTTCTCATTATACATAGAGACCGCTTTCTCATAAAAAGGGACTATTTCCTCATTAAACTCAATACCCAGGCGTTCACACAATGCTTTTGCATCCATTTTTCCTTCTCCTTACATTGTAAAATATGTTGCAAGAATTTTCGCAAACTCCAAAAATTCATCACATTCAATAAATTCGTCCGCCTGATGTGCGCCGCCGTATTCCTCAAAGGGACGGCCTGCGCCAAAGCTTACAGAATCGGGGCTACCGATTGTCAGGAAGATTGACAAGTCTGACTGACACATTCCGCAGACTCTCAGCTCCTTGCCAACAACTCTGCCTGCCTCCTTAAGCTTAGAAATAATCTCACTGTCTTTTTTAGTTTTCGCAAAACGGAAAAAACGTGTCGTTGGCTTTACCGCCTCAAACTCCATACCGATAGGCTCAAGCCTTCTGTTCAACGCCTCTGCCATTTCCTCAAAATCCTTGTTGATTACCTCTTCCGTATCTGAGGTGAAAAGTGAAATCTCGGCATAGGCACGATTGAGGTCCGTACCGCCGTTTCCTGCCTTAATCTCAATATATGTTACCGATGTTTCGGGGATTTCCGTATTTACATACTCCTCGTGTGCGCTAAGCTCCTTTATACGCTTCTGACGAAATACCTCGAACTCCTCACGAAGTATCTGCAAGCCATCAAGCATTGAATCACAGCTGTCCGTTGCTTCCTTTCCGCGGATATACAGGCGCATCTCGTCACCGCCTACGGACGCGTTGATAATATCTCTGCGTTTTGCGTCAAGATTCAATATGAAATCACAGGGGTATTTCAAGCACGCCGCCAACGCACCGTGACTGCCACCGTACTCCTCGTTACAGTATGCGGTGAACACCAAATCATAGGGGAACAGGATTCCCTCGTCCTTAAATACCTTCATTAAGAACAGGCCTGCGGCAATGCCGTACTTGTCATCGCAAGCGCCTCTGCCCCATATCCTGCCGTCTCTTATCTCACCGCCGAGAGGGTCAACCGTCCAGTTGTCCAGATCTCCTATAGCAACAGTGTCACTGTGGGCGCAAAGCATAAGTCTCTTGCTGTGGTCTTTACCGGGTACTACGCAGGTTACATTGTAGCGGTCCTCAAGATTATGTCCATCCCAATAGTCGGGATGCTCCTTTAAGCCTTCCACATCCAGGGGACGGTATACATCGGGGGTATAACCGATTTCGCGAATCATATCCGCAATAACCCCTGCTATCTGACCCTCGTGTGTCTCTGCACCGAAACTCTGCGAATCAACCTTAATAAGTTCACTCAAAATTTTAAAAAGCTCGTCTTTTCTTGATTCAATAACCTTTAAAATATCCATTGTTATCTCTCCTTTTACTTAATCATGGCTTGAGAAAAATTCCTCTTCCTCCTTTATTGCCTTGGCAGTCTGCTCCTTTGCAGGACCGCCAATAACATTTCTGTCATTTACACAGGTTTCCATTGAAACCGCCTCATAAATGTCATCCTCAATGATGTCGGAAAATTCCTTCATCTCCTCCATTGATAAATCATCAATGGTTTTGTTATTCTCGATGCAATAGAATACCATTCTGCCGATTACCGCATGAGCATCACGGAAGGGCAGCCCCTTCTTTACAAGATAGTCCGCCGCATCGGTTGCGTTTGTAAATCCGCCCTTTGCACCCTCGTACATATTCTCACGATTAATGCGCATTGTGCTAATCATATCCGCAAATACGGGCAAGCAAAGCTTTACTGTATCGATGGCATCAAATATCTGCTCCTTATCCTCCTGCATATCCTTATTGTATGCCAGGGGGATACCCTTCATCATTGTAAGAAGTCCCATCAAATCACCGTAAACTCTGCCTGTCTTACCGCGAATAAGTTCAGCAACATCGGGATTCTTCTTTTGTGGCATAATTGATGAGCCTGTTGAGAAGGCATCGTCCATCTCCACAAACGAAAACTCGTTTGATGACCACAAAATAAGCTCCTCCGAGAAACGGCTCATATGCATCATAAGAATTGACAAGCCGCTTGCAAGCTCTAATACGAAATCTCTGTCTGACACACCGTCAAGGGAATTCATGGTAACTGCCGAAAAACCAAGCTCCTTTGCCACAAACTCTCGGTCTAAAGGATAGGTTGTGCCTGCCAGAGCGCCTGAGCCTAATGGCATAACATTTGTTCTCTCGCGACAATCTGACAGACGCTGATAGTCACGCTTAAACATTTCAAAGTATGCCATTGCGTGATGGGCAAATGTAATGGGCTGTGCCTTCTGGAGATGTGTGTAGCCGGGCATAATCGTGTCGGTATGCTCCCTTGCAAGGTCTAAAAACACCTCCATGGTATGCTT
Source organism: Candidatus Ornithomonoglobus sp. (assembly GCA_045596105.1). GTDB lineage: Bacteria > Bacillota > Clostridia > UBA1381 > UBA1381 > Ornithomonoglobus. The sequence continues at coordinate 6,378 of JAZOBR010000135.1, read as the reverse complement.
TAGCATCTCTAGAATTTCCGCAGTTTCGTCCATTAGATACATTCTCATGTCCAATGCCACCTGATCATTACGGCTTCTGCCTGTGTGCAGACGCTTGCCTGCATCACCGATGCGGTCAGTAAGAATTTTCTCGATATTCATATGAATATCCTCGGCATCGATTAGAAACTCCACCTTGCCTGCCTCAATATCGGCAAGGATGTTGTGAAGCTCCTTCACAATTTTGTCAGCATCACTCCTGGGGATAATCCCCTGCTTGCCTAACATTGTAGCATGGGCAATTGAGCCCTTTATGTCCTGTTTATACATACGCTTGTCAAAGCGTATTGATGAATTGAAATCGTCAACCTCTGTATCGGTGGCTTTCTGAAAGCGACCACCCCATAGCTTTCCCATTTGTGGTTCCTCCAACCGGATAATATACTGTTATAATAGCATATTTGCATAGAAAAAGCAATAGGTGTAGGGAGATTTTGCTATTGCATTTTGTCTATGTTTTCTACACCCGGTGCATATTTTGTTACAATTTGCACCCTTAACAGAGAGTGTGTATTAGGCAACGCACTTTCCATGACCGCATTATCAGAAAAAAATACCGCAAAATTTGGAATATACTGACACAAATCCTGCAAATCCGATTTTGGATTGTTATTATTAAACCTATTCGTATAGGATATAAAAACAGGAGGGTGTAGCCCTCTTTCATTTTGTTATAAAAAAATAGGGGAGGGTGTGGAAACCCTCCCCTACATTTATTCCACAGGGTTTACGTGAACCATACAATGCTTAACATTTTCAATCTTGTGTTCAATGTTATTGTGGACCGCCTCCGCCACCTTGTGGGCATCGTGAAGGGTCATTTCTCCCCTCTCGGCAATCTCCAAATCCACGTAAATCTTTGAACCGAATCGTCTCGTTTTGAGAGAATCTATCCTCTCCACTCCCTCTATCTCCATAATGCAATTACGGATTTTCTCCACCTCGTCGTCGGTGCAGGAATGGTCAACCAGACGATTTACCGCATCCATAAATATATCATATGCCGCCTTTGCAATAAATAAGCATATTACAATACTTGCAATAGGCTCAAATATGGGGAAGCCTAAAAGCGCTCCGCCGATACCAATAAGAGAGCCTACCGACGACAATGCATCGGAACGATGATGCCAGGCATCTGCCATAAGGGCAGATGAATCAATCTTTACCGCCGCACGGCGTGTATAGTGATACATCAATTCCTTTGCCACAATGGACAGTGCCGCCGCATATAATGCAATCCTGCTTGGAATTGCTATCTCCACTCCGCTGATGATAATTTTCACCGCCGAAAGTCCTATGCCCAAGCCTGTCACAAAAAGCATCAATGACAGAATTATAGAAAATACACACTCTATTCGTTCGTGGCCATAGGGATGGGAATCATCTGATTTTTTTGCCGACAAATTTATTCCCACCATAACAGCAATGGTTGATACCACATCCGATGCCGAATGTACCGCGTCCGATACCAATGCCTGGGATTTACCCATAAAGCCGATTACAAATTTCACCGCCGAAAGCAGTAAATTCACGACTATGGTCACAATGGAAACTCTGTTTCCTATCTTTTTTTCCATATAAAAATCCTCCTTAACAAAAGGGTTTAGTGCTTATACACCGTCCCGCAAAGCCAAAGAGGATTTTGCTGTTGAATTATCAACCCGACCACACGCCTATGCGCTGTCTGTTCAGTATACTCAGCCTATATATTATCCGTAGGCTTGCACTGTTTTATACTATGCGCAAAGTGGTCAACGCGTCATTAGTTCTTTTCTACTGTGATTGTCTGTGTCTCGTGAATGTAGCCAACCTCTGCACCAAGCTTCTCTGAGATAAATCTCAAGGGAATCATTGTGAAGCCGTTTTCTGTAAGCTCGGGTGCTTCCTCAAGCTCCATCTCCTCACCGTTTACTATTGCAACCTTTGAATCGATTGTAACGATGATTTCAGTATCAGCAAGCTTAACTGTAACTGTCTTTGTCTCACCGTCCCAGTTAACCTCTGCTCCGAATGACTCTGAGATTACACGGATGGGAACAAGTGTTACGCCTTCACCTACGATATAGGGCTTTTCCACCTCTACCATTTCACCATTGATACCTATCATGCTGTCACCAATGCTGAACTCTACTCTTACAGACTCCTCTTCTTCAGGCTCATCTGTTGCCTCGTCCTCCAATACAACAACCTTGTAGGGTGTTGTCTGTGCAGGGAGGCTCATCAATGCGAAATCATAGAATACAAGTAGCTTCTTACCTGCATACTCCTCTGCGTTCTCCATATTAAGTACAAGCTCGGCATCTGCTGATAGAAGAGCGTCGTCTGCCATATCGAATGTGTCAAGGTATACTGATGCCTGTGACTCCTCGTTTGTAACAACGATTACTGCAGCCTCCTTGATGTCTCTTGACATAAGGGGTGACTTTGAAAGCACGATTACCATATCGTCCTCTGCAACTGCCTCTGCCTCTTCACCGTCAATTGTGTATAGACGAGTAGCCTCTGTTGTTGCAAATGTAACAACCATATCCTCCTCGATTACAACATCTACTGAACCCTCTGCTACCTCAGCTACTGTACCGATGTGTCTGTAGTATGAAGGAGCATCCTCTGTTACCTCTGCATCCTCTGTTACAAGTGCTACGGCTGTAGCCTCCTTGATGTCCTTTGTAGCAAGAGGTGATGTTGATGTAACCTCAACCTTGTCACCTGCCTTAAGGTCCTTAACCTCTACGCCCTCTGCAAGAATAAATGAGTAATCAACATCCTCGATTGTAACAACAATTTCGTTGTCCTTTGCTTCCTTGAGTGTACCTACGTGCTTTATGGCCTCCATAGGTGCCTCAATCTCTGTATCCTCTGCGATTGCCTCTGTATCCGCTGCGGGAGTCTCTGAAATCATCATAATGTCTCCCTGAATGATACCCTCTGTTGTTGCCATTGCAGGCACTGCAGCCAATAGCATTGAAGCTGCCATTAGAATTGAAAGAATTTTCTTCATTTTTTTCTCTCCTTTTTATTAATATACCGCCCTATAATTTTACCTTATTTAGCCTGTTGTGTCAAGGCTTTTTTGTGTCGGACATACTATATACGATTGAAGTTAATAAATGGTTGCATAAATTTCAAAAAACTTTTATAAAATTTATTGAGGTGATAATATGGTGTACGATTACGCCCGATTTATAAGGGAGCTTCACACCTTCCCGAAGGTGTATTCCATTGGCAAATCCAATGAGGGCAGGGATATTTTCTGTATAAGGATTGGCACAGGCAGAAAAACAGCTGTCTTTTCTGCTGCGTATCACGCCCTTGAATATCTCACGGGCGCGGCACTGCTTGATTTTGCAAAAAGGTATATGAAAATGCGGGAGTACCATAACCGACTTACCCTTTACCTTGTACCCTTAGTAAATCCCGACGGTAACGAAATCGTTCAGAGGGGTATGGACCCTTCCAACCTTAACCATCAGCACCTTATTGACTGCGTTGGGATTCTGCCCTTCACAAAAGTCTGGCAAAGTAATGCCCTAGGGATTGATATAAACCATAACTTTAACGCTCAATGGCAGAGTGTCAAGGATGGACCCTCACCCACACGCTACGGCGGTAAGTTCCCCGAATCAGAGCCTGAAACCCGTGCGATTGTATCGCTTTTAAGACAGGTGGTGCCTGATTTATTTATAGCTTTTCATTCTCAGGGAAAGGAGATTTATTATGACTATAACTCTATGGAGGATAAGAAGTCCCAGGAATACGCAAAAGGGCTCGAAAAGGTCACAGGCTACAAAGCCTGCACCCCCCAAGGCACCGCCCTCTTCGGCGGAGCCAAGGACTGGTATATTAAGGAATATCATAAACCGTCTTTTACAATAGAGCTTGGGGAAGGCACAAATCCCCTGCCCGAAGATGCTCTGCCACAGATGTGTCGGGATGTGGATATAATTTGTACCTATCTAATAGAAAAAATTTTCTAGGTTGTGTCATTTCGAACACCTATCCCTGCATCTTGCCTATAGCTTTTTTCAAAATAAAAAATGCGGATAATGAAGTGAACTAAATGGAGTTCATTTCAATAACCGCATTTTTTTATTTTGTCAAAGTTGCAAGCAATGCTTCTGCTTCCTTGCGTAGCTCCTCATTCTCGCCGTTTTGCACCGCAAGAGTAAGGTATGCAATAGCCGACTCTGTGTTGCCATCCTCAACAAACTGCTTACCTGCATTCAATGCATATTGCTGCAATTTGATTTCAGAATCCTTGTAGTTGTTTTCGTAAAGCCCTCTTGTTGCAAGGGCATACTCACCCTTCTCGGCATTTGACACCGCAACATTGTACTTCCATACAGGCAATAGGGTATAATGGAATATCACCGCAAGAGCTATAACTCCCACAACTATTCCCGTTACTGTTGCTGTAACCTTCAATCCAACTCTGCTTTTTTCCATAGTAATCTCCTATGTAAACAAAATACGACCGGGCATGCCGGTCGTATTTATATCTATTCAAACTATATTATTCAGCAATCTCTGAAACAACGCCTGAACCAACTGTTCTACCACCCTCACGAATAGCGAAACGAAGACCCTTCTCGATAGCGATAGGAGTGATTAGCTCAACATTCATCTTTACGTTATCGCCAGGCATACACATCTCTACACCAGCGGGTAGGTTGATAACGCCTGTAACGTCTGTTGTTCTGAAGTAGAACTGGGGTCTGTAGTTGTTGAAGAAAGGTGTATGACGGCCACCCTCGTCCTTTGTTAGAACGTAAACCTCAGCTGAGAACTTTGTATGGGGGTTTACTGAACCGGGCTTTGCTAGAACCTGACCACGCTCGATCTCTGTTCTTGCAACACCACGAAGTAGTGCACCAACGTTGTCACCAGCCTCAGCGTAGTCAAGAGTCTTTCTGAACATCTCAAGACCTGTAACTACTACCTTACGCTTCTCATCTGTCAAACCAACGATTTCAACTTCATCGTTTGTGTTAACCTGACCACGCTCAACTCTACCTGTGGCAACTGTACCACGGCCTGAGATTGAGAATACGTCCTCGACGGGCATTAGGAAGTCAAGGTCAGCCTTTCTCTCCGGTGTGGGGATATAGCTGTCAACAGCATCCATTAGATCAAGGATACACTTGTAAGCGGGATCGTTAACATCTGATGAAGCACACTCGATAACGCCAAGAGCTGTACCTGAAACGATAGGTGTATCGTCACCAGGGAAATCGTACTCTGATAGTAGGTCGCGGATTTCCATCTCTACTAGCTCAAGTAGCTCAGGGTCATCAACCTGGTCTGACTTGTTCATAAATACAACGATATAGGGAACGCCAACCTGTCTTGAAAGAAGGATGTGCTCTCTTGTCTGAGGCATGGGACCATCAGCAGCTGATACAACCAAGATAGCGCCGTCCATCTGAGCAGCACCTGTGATCATGTTCTTAACGTAGTCAGCATGGCCCGGGCAGTCAACGTGAGCATAGTGACGTGTGTCTGTCTCGTACTCAACGTGAGCTGTTGAAATGGTGATACCTCTTTCTCTCTCCTCAGGAGCCTTGTCGATATTAGCGTAATCTGTAGCCTCTGCGTAACCCTTAAGAGCCAATACCTTTGTGATAGCAGCAGTAAGTGTTGTCTTACCATGGTCAACGTGACCAATAGTACCAATATTTACATGCGGGTTGGTTCTTTCGAATTTAGCTTTTGCCATTGGAATATTCCTCCTTAAAATTATATAAAAATAAATTTTTACAATTGTACCACTATTGTACTAAATATTTTCAAAAAAATCAAGTCTTTTTTTGAAATTTATCTCCGAAACGGAGTTTTTTCACTCCGTTACGGATAATTTAACTAATTTTATGCATTAGTTGTTCTTTCTGTCGCTCATAATCTTCTCCTGGATTGAGCGTGGAACTTCGCTGTAGTGTGAGGGCTCCATTGTATACTGACCACGGCCCTGTGTACCTGAACGAAGAACTGTTGCGTAACCGAACATCTCTGACAACGGCACATCTGCTGTTACCTGAGTGATACCACCTGAACGTGACTCCTGGCTTCTTACCATACCACGTCTTGAACTTAAGTCACCGATTACAAAACCAAGGTAATCATCGGGAACGATTACATTTACAAGCATGATAGGCTCCTTAATTACGGGGTCTGCCTTCTTCATACCTTCCTTGAATGCCATTGATGCGGCAATCTTAAACGCCATTTCTGATGAGTCGACTTCGTGGTAAGAACCATCGTAAAGTGTAGCCCTTACGTCAACTACGTTGTAACCTGCAAGCACACCTGAGAGCATAGCGCCCTGGATACCTGCATCAACAG
>JAZOBR010000134.1:0-2223 GCA_045596105.1 Candidatus Ornithomonoglobus sp. | reverse complement strand
AGACCGCTTGGCCTCCGACTTACCTTTCGATTACCTTTCTGCCGTGTTCAACTCCACCGACCTCACAGGCAATATGGATGATTACCTCGTTGGGGTCAAGATCCTTGCTCATTCTGTCATACTGCACCATAATGATGTTGGCGTTAGCAGAGCTAAGCACATTGGACAGATGGCCAAGGCTTCCAGGAATATCAAGTAGCTTTGCGCGGAACTTAATCTTTCTGCCTCGTGTTGAAAGACCAAGCTCAATAATTCTTGTAATGAATGAAACGTCAATGTTACCGCCTGATAATACACAAGCAACACGCTTACCAGTAACATCAACCTTGCCTGACAATACTGCGGCAAGAGTTGTTGCACCTGCAGGTTCAACCACCTGCTTTGTGCGTTCCATCAATAAAAGAATTGCAGAGGATATATCAGCATCCGAAACAGTAACAACGTCATCTGCATATTCATTTAAAATCGCAACAGTCTTTTTACCGGGTATCTTAACTGCGATACCATCAGCGATGGTCTTTGAATCCTTTGTTGCAATATGAGTCTTTTCCTTGTATGACATTGCGATTGCAGGAGCACCCTCTGCCTGCACGCCGATAACCTTAACACGAGGGTTAATCTGCTTTATGCAAGCCGCAACCCCTGCTAATAGTCCGCCACCGCCTGCAGGAACTATTACAATATCAACAGTGGGTAGGTCATCTAAAATTTCAAGACCGATTGTACCCTGGCCTGCCATAACCTCAATATCGTCAAATGGGTGAATGAAGGTAGCGCCCTCTTTTTCAGCAATTTCCAAAGCCTTGTTATATGCATCATCATAGCATTCACCGCTTAAAACTGCAGTTGCACCGTAGCCCTTTGTAGCCTCAACTTTTGCGATAGGTGTGGACTTGGGCATACAGATTGTAGCAGGGATACCGAATACAGTTGATGCATAGGCAGTACCTTGTGCGTGATTGCCTGCAGATGCGGCAACAGCTGACTTAATCTGACCGCGTTCTACCAAGGCGGCTATCTTATTTGAAGCACCTCTGATTTTAAAAGAGCCTGTTTTTTGCTGATTTTCAAACTTAAGATATATTTCTCCGCCTGACATTTCTGAGAAAATGGCTGATTTCTCAAGGGCGGTTTTATGAACTGAGTTCTTTAATCTTTTTGCCGCTAATTCAATTTCTTTTAATGGTAATTCTGGCATAATGTTATCCTTCCGTTTCGAATAATTAAAATCACGCTTTATTATATCACATATGCTGACTTATTTCAAGTATTTTTGCTATTTATTACATAAATAATATAAGGCTGATTGCCATTACTGTCATTCCGGCAATTACCCCGAGAATCATAGAATTTCCTTTGTCATATTCCCGAGCCATAGGGATCAGCTCCTCGATTGAAATGTATACCATTATTCCTGATATAAGAGCAAATATAATTCCATATGCTACATTTCCGAGGAAGGGACGCAAAATCAGGTACCCCAACAGTGCACCCACAGGCTCTGTTAAGCCTGATAAAAGAGACACTGTAAATGCCTTTCTCTTGTTTCCAGTGGCATAAAAAATGGGTACGGAGGTTACAATTCCTTCAGGAATATTATGTATTGAAATTGCTACTGCAATTGCCGCACCAAGACTTACATTATCAAGAGTTGAGGTGAAGGTAGCAAGTCCTTCGGGAAAGTTATGTATTGCTATTGCAAAGGCCATAAACATCCCCATACGCTGTAACTCTGCATCGCGATGACCGCTTTTTGAGGCGGTAAGGTCACTTTCGGGAGATGGTATAAGATTGTCAATTATCATAATAAGAGCCATTCCCACAAAGAATGATGCAACACAGAACCATGTGCCACTATGAGAAAATTCACTTACAAGATATTCCTGTGCCTTAGGCAGTATTTCCATAAATGAAATATAGAGCATAACGCCTGATGAGAAACCGAGGGCGCAGGAGAGAAACCTTGTGTTAGTTCTTTTTGTAAATAGAGATATTAAACTGCCGATGCCTGTGGCAAGACCTGCAATTAACGTTAAGGCAAAGGCATAAAGCACATTTTCTGTCATATAATCACATCCTTTTTCAGTTTGATACATCTATATTATTAAAAATATATCAAAACTGTTACAATCGAAATTGGGTCTTGAATTTCTAAAAATTATATGTTATCATATTCCTTGTTGACAGAATTTTTACAATATAATGGAGAGAAAAAATGAAACA
>JAZOBR010000133.1:0-11315 GCA_045596105.1 Candidatus Ornithomonoglobus sp. | reverse complement strand
AGACCTTTGGTGATTTCAGGGCACTCGATAATCTTTGCCTGCACGTAAATGAAGGCTCGGTGTATGGGTTGGTTGGCCCTAACGGTGCCGGCAAGACTACCATTATAAAAAATCTTGTTGGTGTTTATACTCCTGACAAGGGCGAAATCAAAATTGACGGTAAGGATGTGTTTGAGAATAATGAGTTAAAAGACGAGGTTATATACATAGGAGACGATTTATATTTTTTCCCATCATATTCCATTAAGGATATGGCGAAATTCTATGCAGGGATTTATTCTGGTTGGGATTGGGACAGATTCAATGCCCTTGGAGAGGTGTTTAAAATTGATACTTCAAGAAAGGTAAGAAGACTGTCCAAGGGTATGCAGAAGCAGGTTGCATTTTGGCTGGGTGTTTCGGCTTGCCCGAAGGTTCTTATTCTTGACGAGCCTGTAGACGGACTTGACCCTGTAATGAGAAAGAATGTGTGGAAAATAGTCCTTCAGGATGTGGCAGAACGAAACACAACTGTTTTGGTGTCAAGCCATAACCTGCGTGAGCTTGAGGATGTTTGCGACCATGTAGGTATTATGCATCAGGGACGAGTGGTCCTTGAAAAAGCACTTGACGATGTGAAGGGCAACATACATAAAATCCAGGTAGCCTTTAAGGGTGAATTGCCTGAGGGCTTGCGTGATAAGATTGATATTCTGCACGAGGACAATGTTGGCAGAGTAAATATGCTGATTGTAAAGGGTGACGGAGATGCTGTCAAGAGTAAGATTGATTGCTACAATCCCATTCTATGTGATATAATTCCCTTGACCCTAGAGGAAGTATTTATTTATGAGTTAGGAGGTATGGGCTATGAGTTTGAGAACATCATTATTTAATAAGAGCATTTTTAAATCCGATATAAAACGATATTGGTGGACAAGCCTTTTAGATGCGTTTTTGATATTCATATTCACAGTACTACCTATATACGAGAGGGTAAGTCGTGGTGACATCATAGGCTATAGCTATGGCTCAATATCACCGTCCTGGCTATATTTTGGCGGAATTATAATTTTGATTGCTTTCTCTGTAGGGCTTTCAACCATACTGTTTTCCTATATGCACTTCCAGGGCTCACTGTCTATGCACCATAGCCTCCCCTTAAAGCGTCCACAGATGCTGTTTACAAAAGTGCTTGTTGGCTTGACCTTGCTGATAGTGCCAATCTTATTAAATGGTATTGCATTGACATTTATGAATACATATCCTCACTATAAGGAAATTGTTGGCTTTATGCCAATCCTGAGGTGGTGTATAATAGGTATTATATATGTTTTGGTGGTATTTTCACTGACAACGGCGGTTAATATGATGACAGGACATCCTGTGGGTACCCTTATATTCACAGGCGGATTTATGCTGATTCCTTTGCTTTTGGTATTGTTTATGGAGACCTTTCTGCATGAGGAGGTATTCGGCATTATTTCAGACATTGAAACAGAGCTTTTAAAGTACATATATATCAGTGAAAAGGCGTTATTGACCGTTCCGTATGTGATTATTTACATAGCAATGACAGTTGCGTTCTTCTTTGGTGCATATGCTCTATATAAAAATCGTAAGCTTGAGTCAAATGGTGAGGTTATAGCCTACTCATGGCTAAAGCCTGTGTTCATCACAATAATCGCAATCCTCTCCAGTCTTTTCAGCTGGGCATACTTTAATGATATTCTTAATCAGAAGGGTATTTTGTGGCTGATTCCCTTGGGTTTGGTGGGAACTGTAATTGCATGGATGGTATCCCGAAAGAGTATACACCCAAAGGGTGTCTATAAGCCGATATGCATTTATCTTGTTGTTACCTTCCTGACTTCGATGGTGATGGAATATGACCTTACAGGCTTTGAAAGACGCATACCTGATGCAGATAATGTAGCATCTGTCTGTGTAGGTAATAAACCGCAAAAGACAGGATATAACTACTTTGATGGAGAAAAGGTGATGTATACCGTAAATGATATGAAGGATTCCAATTTTACGGATAAAGAGGATATAGAGAAAGTGCTTATCCTGCATAAGGCTATAGTGGATAACCACGATGAGGAGGCTGCGGGCGTACATATTCCTATTGAGTATACTCTTAAAAACGGCAGAAAACTAAAACGTGCCTATACCGTTAATCAGTACGAGCTTGCAGATGTAATGAGACCTGTCTACGAGACGCCTCAGATGCGTAGTGTACAGTATGCACTGTTAAATGGAACGGAAAAGGAATATATAAGATTAGAAATAAGTGACCGCAGAGTTAATGGAAATGAAGCTCTTGTTATCAGTGAAAATGATGAGACAATAAAGACTATTATTGATGCACTTATAAAGGATATGACAGAAGCACCTTTTGAGGATATGTTTGCAGAATGCGGTGCATCCACGTATATCGGTATAACCTATCACGAGTCCATCACCTACGAAAGAGAAGTGAAGGATGTAGATTCCTTTGGGGAAAGATATGAAGGAATACCCATAAGACGGAGCTATAAAAATACTTTGTCCGTACTAAAGAGTATAGGCTATTATGACGGGTTGCCTGAGGAATCTGATATTGCAAGCGTTAAAATCGCAACCTGGATAGGTGAGACATGGAAGAGTGAGAAGGAGCTTGAAGCAGATACAGTAATTACAGACGCAGGTAAAATCAAAGGTATATATGCACTGTATAATGATATGATTGAAACACGCCATTATACAAATCCTGAGGATTGCTGTAATGTGCGAATTACATATGTGTTAAAATCAGGTAAGGAATTTGATGTATCCGCATCCTATGATGAGCAAAGACTGCCTGAGATTTTCAAGGCATACTTCTAAACAAAATTAAACGCAATAATTTATGCATATAAACTATTGCGTTTTTTTTGTGGTTATGATACAATTATACAAATATAAGTTACCAAGGAGGAAGGGCATGGGAAGAATTCTCTATAAACAAGAGATTGAGGATGAATTGATGATTCAGTTTATCATAATGTATGCACTCCTCGGTGCGGATGAGCCGTTGGCATATGCGGACTTGTTGGATATTATTCAGGGGAATTGTGAGATTAGCTTCACAGACCTGCAGTTAGGGCTTGATAATCTGGTCAAAACAGGGCATATAAGCGAGCATAAGCGTAGCGACATATTAACAGACTATGATATTACAAACAAGGGTAGAACGGTAATAGAGTTCTTTTATAAGCAAATCCCATTGATAGTGCGTGAGCCGATGGATAAGTCCATTAAGGAGTTGTTCATAGAGAAACGTCGTCGAGAAGCGGTTAGGACAGGGATTACGCCTATAAACACAGAGGAATTCAACGCAGAGTGCAGTCTTTATGACGATGATAAAATGCTATTAATGTCTCTTGAACTATATGCAGGCTCAGCAGAAGAGGCAGAAAGAATAGCGGAGTATTTTAAGACACATTCAGCCGAGGTTTATGGCGGAGTCCTTAACCTGTTAAACGGGGAGGATTAATTATGATTAAACCTCGAGTAAAGCTTATTATTATAGTTGTGTTGTCTCTGCTGATTGTGTTTGAGGCAGGGTATATAATTAAACTGAATATTCTCACCGAAAACAAGCAAGTAACACAGGAGTCCCAGGGAACACAGGGGACGCAGAAAACTGAGGAAAAGCTTGTGACACCTGTTGAGAAGAAAATTATTGTCATTGACCCGGGACACGGCAAGCCATCGTCACAGATGAGTGCAGAGGAAAAAATAGCCTCAGGCTGGGTTAAAAATTCCCAAGGACAATGGGGAGAATGGCGGCATTATAAGATAGCATCGGAGTCGGTTGATTGCGAGGGAATGGGTTGTAATGGCAGAGCAACTCCTAATGGAGCCTGTTGGTATCCCATAGGTAACTCCGACAGAAATCGTGAGCCTGATATAAACCTGCGGAATGCCTTGGCAGCAAAAAAATACCTTGAAGCAAGGGGTTATATCGTAAGGATGACAAGGGAAACAAATGACGAGAACCCGTCCATCACAAGGCGTTTGTCGTACTGCTATCCCAACAATGATACGTCACAGAAGCCTGATGCATTATGCTTCATATGTATTCATTCAAATGCGGGAGGAGGCAGTGCATACGGTACTGCATATATTACCGCCGAGGGACCTTATGACCAACCGTGGATTGACGGACGCTATGTTGATAATTCAAATGCATTAGGCAGAATTTGTAATAACAAGATTACGGAGGCAACCTCGTTGGAGCTTTGCGGTAATGGTGAGATAACCTTTGAGCCTGAGTTGATAGCGTTTTGTAAATCACCTGTACCATGTGCATATCTTGAAATCGGATTTTTCGACAATGAAAATGATTTGACTATCTTAAACAGTGAAAATGATAATATAGGAAAAGCAATAGCGGAGGGGGTAGATGAATTTTGGAGACAGAATTAATAAAAAAGGGTGGACTTTCAAAGTCTGTATTACAGATTATTGCTCTTGTGGCAATGCTTATTGACCATTTGGCAATATTCATTCCGAACACAATTTATTTCTACATAATGAAATTCATAGGCAGAATTGCGGTTATCGTAATGGCATATTTTGTTGCAGAGGGATTCCACAAAACAAGTGACTTGGGCAAGTACATTACCCGAATGGGAATATTTGCCCTTGTTTCCCAGATACCATATCATTTGTATATGTATCGTGGTATAATTATGGAAAACCCAAAGAGTCTTATAATGGCTGTATTTAATTACAGAAATGTCATATTCACATTATTTGTAGGCTTGTGTCTGTTGGCAATCATTAAATCGGAATATAAGAACTGGATTAAGGCGATCGCGATTGTTGCGGCATTTTACCTTGTAAGACAATCTGATTGGGATTACTATGGTCTGCTATGGGTAGTAGGCTTTGGTATGCTTTATGGTTCAAAAAAATGGCAGATAATGTGGGGTGCATTAGTATTAACCTTGAAAGTAGCGGTTGCTGCACCCAGGGCGATTGCAAGTGTGATTGCAATAGGAACTATGACCTATGGTATGCTTGAATGGTGTGTAATGTTTGGCGGATATATAGCCTTCGCATTCCTTGCGGGATACAACGGTGAAAGAGGAAATGTATCAAAATGGACATTCTATGTATTCTATCCTGTTCACCTGTTGATGTTCGGATTATTGATGATGATATTCTAAGAAATAAAAATACGGTTGCATTTGCAACCGTATTTTTTTATGCTCTTTTCAATGTGTCGGTGATGCCTTTTAAAATTATCTTTCGTGCGTCAATAACATCCTTCTTTGAAGGAATTGGTGTACCCTCTAATGGATAGGGGATGCCTAGCGCCTCGTATTTTACTTTACCCATATCATGATATGGTAAGACATCGACTGCCTTTAGCGTTGATAATGTTCCGATGAATTTGCCAAGCCTATATAACTCATCCTCGTCCTGAGTAATGCCGGGAACAAGCACGTGACGAATCCAGATTGGGATATTATTATCTGCAAGGAACCTTGCAAAATTGAGTACCGCATCAATTTTTTGCGCTGTAAGCTTTTTATGCTTATCGGGGTCGATGTGCTTAATGTCAAGCATCACAAGGTCTGTGTGCTTAATAAGTTCAAGGTACTCTTTTTCTTTCTTAGGAGTGAATGCAATACCTGAGGTATCCAGGCAGGTATGGAAATCATATTCCGTCTTAGCTTTTTTAAACAGCTCCGTAAGAAACTCTAACTGCATCAAGGGTTCTCCGCCTGTGGCAGTGATACCGCCGTTGCGAAGGAATTGTCGAACGCTGTCTGCTTGCTTTAATATTTCATCAGCCGACATTTCATGACCTCCACCCATATCCTGTGAGTCGGGGTTGTGACAATACAGACACCGCATAGGACAGCCCTGGAAAAACACTACATAGCGTATACCCGGTCCGTCAACGGTTCCGAAAGATTCAAGAGAATGGATGTGTCCTGTCATCAGATTGACTGATGGAATGTTCTTGAAATAACGTCATCCTGCTGTTCCTTTGTAAGCTTTATAAAGTTAACAGCGTAGCCTGATACACGAACTGTAAGCTGAGGATAATTCTCGGGATGCTTCTGAGCATCAAGCAATGTCTCACGATTAAATACGTTTACGTTTAGGTGATGACCGCCTTTTTCTACATAGCCATCAAGCATATTTACTAAATTTTCTACCTGCTGTGTCATAATAAATCATCCTTTCTGAAAATGAATTTTTATCATATGCCCCGATTTTGTCGGGGCATATTTGATTATGAGTTCTTTAGAGCGTCAAGGTCAAGCTCACCGTGGAATACAGCGTCGTCCTTACCAAGAGCGCCGGGTACGATTGAGAATGTATTTGAAATACCATCCTGACAATCGCAGAAGGGTAGCTTAGCAACTGATGAAAGTGAAGCTACTGCACCGCAACAGTCACGGCCGTGCATGGGGTTAGCACCGGGTGCCAAAGGCTCGCCCATCTTTCTGCCGTCGGGTGTGTTACCTGTCTTCTTACCATATACAACGTTTGATGTAATTGTAAGGATTGACATTGTGGGAACACCGTTACGGTATGTGTGATGCTGACGAATCTTATCCATGAAGCCCTTAACAACCTCAACAGCAATTGAGTCTACGCGGTCATCGTTGTTACCATACTTGGGGAAGTCACCCTCGATTTCGAAATCAACAACGATTCCGTCCTCATCACGGATAGGCTTAACCTTTGCGTACTTAATAGCACTTAGTGAGTCAGCAACAACTGAAAGACCTGCGATACCTGTTGCGAAAAAACCCTTAACGTCTCTGTCATGAAGTGCCATCTGTGCACTCCCATAGCAGTACTTATCATGCATATAGTGGATACAGTTCAATGTGTTTACATATAGCTTTGACAGCCAATCCTGCATATCACTAAACTTCTTCATTACATCATCATAGTCAAGGTACTCGCCCTCACACTTTCTTAGCTCTGGACCAACCTGAATCTTTAGTCTCTCGTCCATACCGCCGTTTATAGCGTATAGAAGACACTTAGCCAAGTTAGCGCGAGCGCCGAAGAACTGCATTTCCTTACCAACAACCATTGATGATACACAACATGCGATAGCGTAGTCATCACCATGAGTGTCACGCATCATATCGTCGTTCTCATACTGGATTGATGATGTCTGTATTGACATCTTAGCACAGAATGCCTTAAACTCCTTGGGTAGTCTCGGTGACCATAGAACTGTTAGGTTCGGCTCGGGAGCAGGACCTAAGTTTGAAAGTGTGTGTAGGTAACGGAAAGAGTTTTTCGTAACAAGAGTTCTGCCGTCTGTACCCATACCACCGATTGACTCTGTAACCCATGTGGGGTCACCTGAGAATAGTGAGTTATAATCAGGAGTTCTTGCGAACTTAACCATTCTTAGCTTCATAATGAAGTGGTCGATTAGCTCCTGAGCTTCTTCCTCTGTCAATACGCCGTTTCTGATGTCACGCTCAATGTATATATCAAGGAAAGTTGATGTTCTACCAATACTCATTGCGGCACCGTTCTGCTGCTTAACAGCTGCTAAGTAACCGAAGTATAGCCACTGTACAGCCTCCTTAGCATTCTTAGCCGGCTTTGAAATATCGAAGCCGTAGTATTCGCCCATAACCTTCATTTCGTTAAGTGCGTTAATCTGCTCCGAAAGCTCCTCACGAAGACGGATAACCTTACCTGACATGATGTCCTCAAGCTGTGACTTCTGGTGCTCCTTATCCTTGATTAGCATATCGATACCATATAGAGCAACTCTACGATAGTCACCTATGATACGGCCGCGACCGTATGCATCGGGAAGACCTGTGATGATAGCGCTTTTTCTTGCAAGACGCATCTCGGGTGTGTATACATCAAATACACCCTGGTTATGAGTCTTACGGTACTTTGTGAAAATTTCCTTTGTTTTCTCTGACATCTTGTAGCCGTATGACTCACATGATGTCTCAGCCATTCTGATACCGCCGAAGGGCTGAAGTGAACGCTTAAGAGGCTTGTCTGTCTGTAGACCTACAATCTTCTCAAGGGGCTGATCGATATAACCTGCGCCGTGTGATACGATTGTTGATACAACCTCTGTATCCATATCAAGAACGCCGCCCTTCTCACGCTCCTGACGCATTAGGTCAGAAACCTCTTCCCACAGCTTTTTTGTTGCCTCTGTAGGACCTGCAAGAAATGAATCATCGCCCTCATAGGGTGTGTAGTTCATCTGAATAAACTCACGAACATTGATTCCTTCGCTGGACCATTTTCCGGCACTGAAGCCCTCCCACTCGGGAGCAAAAAACTTCTCCATAACTTTCCCTCTTTTCTTTTATCTATAAATTTGTAACTTAGAATAAATGAACTTAGGATATGAGTTCGTTTTGCAAACTCCCCCTAAATCTACTATATTATATCACAATATATTAAATCTGTCTATATGTAATAATAAAAAAATTCAAAGAAAATTGCACAATATTTTATTTTGATTTTATCTTTTATTTGGGAAAGGTTTTATCTGGAAGTGTATTTTTACCCCACTTGACTTTAGACAGTATGTATAGTATAATCAAAATATACCAAACACAATATGTATTATAAAGGACAGGTAAATGCAAATGAAAAAAGGAAATTTTGCAGTTGCTCAGTCGGGCGGACCGACAGCGGCAATCAATGCTACATTATTAGGAGTAATAAACGGAGCTCTTGAGACAGGGGATAAGATTTTTGGTGCAGTCAATGGTATCAAGGGTGTAATCGATGATAATTTTATCAATTTAAATGATGTTTTTGACAGTGAATATAACCGTGAGCTTTTAATGAATACTCCAGGTGCATATCTTGGCTCATGCAGAATCAAGCTTCCTGATTATAAGGAAGATGCATCAATGTATGAACGAATCTTTGGGGTGTTTGAAAAGAATTCTATCACTAAGTTTGTGTATATCGGCGGTAATGATTCAATGGATACTGTTAACAAGCTTTCAAAATATGCTGAGGAAAAGGGAATAGATGTTGCTGTTGTAGGCGCTCCCAAGACAATTGACAATGATTTGGCAGGCACAGACCATACTCCCGGCTTCGGTTCTGCGGCAAAGTATGTTGCATCTTCGGTAAAAGAGGTATTTCGTGACAGCGGAGTTTATAAGGACAAGTCAATAACAATAGTTGAAATTATGGGCAGAAATGCAGGCTGGTTGACTGCCGCATCCTCCCTTGCAAGAAGTAATAATTCAACTGCACCTCACCTTATATATCTTCCCGAATGTCCTGTCAGCCGTGAAAAGATTATTGAAGATGTAAGAAACTGTGATGAAACAAATATTATCATTGCAGTATCTGAGGGCATCAAGGATGAGAATGGTGAGTATTTCTGTAATCGGGAGTGTAATGCATCCCATGACATATTCGGCCATGCTCAGTTGGCAGGCTGTGCCAAGGTGGTAGAAAATTTCCTGCGTGAGGAATTTGACTATAAGATGCGTTCAATAGAGCTTAATGTTCTGCAACGTTGCGGCGGTCATTTTGCATCACTGACCGACCTTACAGAGTCGGAGAAAATCGGCAGAGCTGCAGCTTATGCCGCAAATAATGCAAACACAGGTGTTGTTATGGGCTTTAAGCGTGTAGCAGAATATGAATGTGAGATAGTTGCAAACAAGGTATCCGAGGTTGCAAACAAGGAAAGGGTAGTACCTGAGGAGTTCATTTCTGCAGATAAAAACGATGTTACGGATGCATTTTTGACTTACTGTAAGCCGCTAATTATGGGTGAAGCAACAGTAATAACAGAGGATGGATTACCTAAGCATATCGTTAGATAACAAAAAAAGTGTGAAACCTTGTTTCACACTTTTTTAATCCAACAACTCTATTTGATTATTCAGATACTGCATTTCTGCATCCATTTTCTCAACCATGGTTGCACAAAGCTTTAATTCCGAGCCAATCGATTCAGGTATTTCTGCCTCGTTCTTATAACGGATTTTATGCTCAAGACTTGCCCAGAAATCCATAGCAACAGTCCTTAACTGAATCTCAACCTGTACCCACATCTCACCGCTAAGCATCTTGACGGGGATTTCAACGTGCATATGATAACTCCTGTAGCCGTTTTCCTTGGGATTCTTTATATAATCCTTAACCTGGATAATGCGAAGGTTATCGAAGTTTTTGATAACCTCGGCAACCGTATAAATATCATCCTGAAACTGACATACAATTCGTATGCCTGCGATATCGTCAATGTGTCTTAGTGCATTCTCAAGGGTAGGCTCAAGTCCTTTTTTCTCAAGTTTTCTTGCAATTGAGCTTGGCCTTTTAAGCCTTGATTTAACGTGTTCAATCGGATTGTGAGTCTTATGTGCAAATAGCTCATCCGATATAGTATCTATGTACATATTCACAACCTTAAGAGCACTTGAATAGGGAAGCATAGCAACTCTTAAATCGTGGCTGTTTGTTTCTTCTATAAGCATCTTTCATCTACCTTTCTTTGATACCTATATTCTATCATAAAGCAACGGATAATGCAAGTATAACTTGTCGACATAAAAATAAAATTTTTGAAAATCAATCAGTGTGTTTTTCGTGCTCGTGACGATACTTGTCGCGGGTGGCAAGACCGCCTCGTATATGGCGTTCTGCCTTGTTTCTCTGCAACACATTGTGACACTTTCTGTACATATCCCGATTGACAAAAAGCAGTCTTTCGTGAACATCTTTATGTACTGATAGATGAACATTGATACTTTTCATCAAGTCCTATGTCTGCAAGAAGCCTTAGGTATATGTCAATATGTCCGTCTTCCGCCACTTCTATGCGGTCTATGACACGCTTTAACATCTCGTAGGTAATCTCTGCAGTACTTAGAATATCACCTATACTTTTGAACGTATCAGCAAGTCCGTATTCGAGCTTATTTGCCTGTGTGATGCCGAACCTCACCATCTTGATTTTCTCTTCCAGCTTTTTAATTTCAGCATTGGTGGACTCGGTCTTTTCTTTTAAATCTTCCATTGAGATAACCTCATTATCATACATATCCACATATCTCTGTCGGCTCTTTTTGAGCTTTTCTATCTCTCTTGTTATCTCTTTTTCGGTTTTAAGATTTTGGTGCATTGGCTCGTAATTTTTGTTGAAGTCCTTGATTATTTTCTTAATAACCTTTTGCTTGTCCTCAATTAAGACTGTAAGATATTTCTTGATAGAACCAAGTAACTCACCTTCATCTATGACCGTCTTGTTATTGCAGAAATCTGCTCCATTGATATTCCGTCCGCAGCATACCCATGTGTATTTATAACCG
>JAZOBR010000132.1:0-12408 GCA_045596105.1 Candidatus Ornithomonoglobus sp. | reverse complement strand
GTCAACAATAGCATGAAGACTCATTGCATAGTTAAGACCTGCCTTGATATTACCTGTACCGCAGGGTGCCGCACGGTCAAAGTCAGAGATTCTGATTGTGATGGGCTTTGCACCTCCCTTGAAATAAGGTCCAACGGGAGTTGTGAATACTCTGTACTGGAACTCGTCTGCTGGCTTAACGCCGATAACTGCATTTGAACCGAACATATACGGTCTTATATATAGAGTTGCTCCTGTGCCGTAGGGCGGAACGAAATCCGTATTTGCACGAACAACCTCCTTGATTGACTCAATAAACTTCTCCTTAGGCAGTACGGGCATTTCCAATCTCTCCGCTGACTGAATGAATCTCTCTGCATTCATATCAGGACGGAATGTAACGATTCTGCCATCCTCAGTTGTGTATGCCTTAATACCCTCAAAAATTGTCTGTGCATACTGCAAAACGCATGCACTTTCGTTGATTACAACATTTTCATCATCGATAAGCTCGCCATCACTCCACTTACCATCCTTATACATTGCAACATATCTCTTATCGGTCTTCATATAACCGAATCCAAGATTACCCCAATCTATGTCCTTCTTTGCCATAGCTCTATACTTCCTTTCCGCTTTTACTCCGCATATCTGTGCGGAATTTTATGGCATATCTGCCAATTACCTTACCTTTCATTATATCACTTATAAAATAATTTGTAAATAGGTATACAAAATTTTTTCAAAGATATTTTTTTTGTGTTTAAAGTGGTTTTTGTTTGGTATATATATTTTAAGAGGAGAAATTCTCTAAAGGCAAAAGAAGGAGTGAGGATTATGAAGTTTAACTTTATCGGAAGAAAGTACACAGTAAGAGATAGAATAAAAGACTATGCAGACAAGAAATTATCCAAGCTTGACAAATTCTTTAAAGAGGAGCCTACCGCAAGAATAGTAATCGGCACCATAAAGGACAACGAATACGTTGAAGTGCAGATAAATGCAGGCGGTATGATATTCCGTGCCGAGGTTGAGGAAAACGAGGCAACTGCCGCTATCGACAGAATCGTTGACATCATTGAGCGTCAGATTCGCCGTAACAAGACAAGATTGGCAAAGCGTCTCCGCGAGAATTCACTTGACGATATGCAGTTAATTTCAGGCACCGACTATGTCGATGAAGAGGATGCAACAGGTTTTGAGATAGTTAAAACAAAACGCTTCTCCGTTAAGCCTATGACATCAGAGGAGGCAATTCTGCAAATGAAGCTATTAGGACACAGCTTCTTTGTTTTCAAGAATGTTCACACAAATGAGATGAACATTGTTTATCAAAGAAAGGACGGCAAGTATGCGCTGATTGAATCAGTTGAGTAATGCCTATAACATAAATTATATATCTTTTTTTCCTACTTTAAGGCGGGGGCAATCACAGGGATTGCCCCTTCTCTTTTTTTGTATAAAAATTTCCCGCAATGCCATAATAAATACAAAGAATATTAAAGGGGGTTCTTCTATATGATGGAATTTACTTATACAATAACCGACCCTGTGGGCATCCACGCCCGTCCTGCAGGCAGACTATCTAAAAAGGTTGAGGAATTGGGCGCTCGTGTTTCGGTCATAAAGGATGGCAAGTGTGTTGACACTCGCCGTCTTATTGCCCTTATGCAGCTTGGAGTTAAATCAGGTGAAACCGTAACCTTCAGGATTGAGGGCGTAAACGAGGATAAGAACGCACAACTGCTATTGGAATTTTTAAAGGAAAACAAGTATTAAGGAAAGGTATAATGATTGCACTTAAAGGAACAGGCGTAAGTCCCGGTATAGTTACTGAAACTGCACTTTACTATGATACACAAAGCCTTGCAATTCCCCACTATACCGTAGAGGACACTAAAAAAGAATTAGACCGCATAAGGGTAGCCACTAAAACTGCACAGGATGAAATTCAGGTACTGATGAAAAGTGCCAATGATGAGGGGCAGATGCTTCTTGATACTCATCTTTTAATGCTTCGGGACATTGACTTTACCGACCGCATCGCAGACCTTATTATAAACGCACGCCACAACGCAGAGACGGCGGTTGAGATTGCCGCATACGAAACTGCAAAGACATTTTCTATAATGGACGATGAGTATATGCGTGAGCGTGAGGCAGATATTCTCGATATTTCCAAACGGCTTATTTCCATACTGATGGGCAAGGAAAATACAGGCATCACCCTTACCAGGCCTGCCATAATTATTGCCGAAGATTTATCCCCCTCCGAGACTATCCGACTTGACCCAAAGCTTGTTCGCGGGTTTATCTTAAAGCGTGGCAACCGCACAAGCCATACAGCAATTCTTGCACGCACTCTCGGAATCCCTGCCATTGTTAACATTACGGGAGATATTACCCCCGATTCCAACGGCCATACAATTACTATGGACGGAAGCGTAGGGTATATCGTCATTGACCCCGATCAGGCAACTATGGATTATATGAATAAAAAGCGGGCAGAGGAACAGGCGCTTGCCGACACTCTCAATGAGCTACGGGGGAAAAGTGATGTTACTCTTGACGGAAAAAGCATCAGGGTCTATTCAAACATTGCCCACCCTGACGATATAAAAATGGTACTTGACAACGATGCTCGAGGAATCGGTCTTTTTAGAAGTGAATTTCTGTATCTCAATTCATCTGACTATCCCACGGAGGAAATGCAGTTTGAAAGTTACAGAAAGGTGGTTGAGGCAATGGCAGGTGCACCTGTTATTATCCGCACTATGGATATTGGTGCCGACAAGCGTATTGACTACTTCAAGCTACAGGAGGAGGAAAACCCCTCCCTCGGGCTTCGCGGACTTCGGATTTCCCTGACACGGCCTGAAATATTCAAGACTCAGCTTCGGGCGCTCTACCGTGCATCGGCATACGGCAAGCTTGCTATAATGTTGCCAATGGTATCAAGCCTGTGGGAGGTACAGGAGACGAAAAAGCTTATGTCGGTTGTAAGAAAGGAATTGCTCTGTGAAGGCTATGACTTTGACACAGAAATTGAATTGGGTGTTATGATTGAAACTCCCGCCTCCGTTATGATTGCAGAGGAGCTTGCAAAGGAGGTCGATTTCTTCTCCATAGGCACAAACGACCTGACGCAATACACCACCGCTATTGACCGAGGTGGCGTGTCTGAGCTTGAAAGATTTTATGATGCTCACCACCCTGCGGTTATGAAAATGATTAAGATGACCATCGATGCGGCACACCGCCACGGTATCTGGGCAGGGATATGCGGAGAAATTGCCGCCGATTTCTCCCTGACCGAATCATTTTTGAAAATGGGCGTAGATGAGCTATCCGTATCACCCAACTGTATTTTAAGAATACGCAATGCCGTCCGTCATACGGATTTAAGCACATAAAAAAGGAGCCGTTGCTCCTTTTTTGTGCCGTTTATTTTAGCATCCTTCTTGCGTATTCCTCGCCGACCTTTCCACCGCCTACAATTCTTGCTACCTCGTGGACCCTGCCCTCGTAGTCAAGCTCTGTAAGGGTGGTTTTTGCCATATCACCTGCAACATCCTTTTCAATAAGCAGATGATTGTCTGCCGCCACCGCAAGCTGAGGCAGATGTGTTATACAAATAACCTGTGCCGAGCCTGCTATTATTTTTAATTTGTCCGCTATCTTCTCTGCCGCCAAGCCTGACACCCCTGTGTCAATCTCATCAAAAATTACTGTTCCTACCCCGTCAGTTGTAACAAGTATTGACTTTATAGCAAGCATCACTCTTGAAAGCTCACCGCCTGATGCAATTCGGCTTAACGGCTTGAGAGCCTCACCCGGGTTTGTGGAAATCATAAACTCCACCCTGTCACATCCGTTAGGTGAATAATCCTTGCTGTCAACCTGCACACTAAAGCGTGCCTTTTCCATATTCAGCTCATGAAGGGCTTTTTCAATGCCCGCTGACAAAAGCTGTGCAGCACTGCGGCGTTTGTCACTTAAACGCTCTGCCGAAAGCTCTAATTCACTTTCACATTTATCCAAATCTTCCTTGAGTTCATTTATTCTCTCATCACTTGTTTCAATCAGTGTAAGCTCTGCCCTTGCATTTTTTCCAAACTCAAGCACAGACTCAACCGTACCGCCGTACTTCCGTTTCAGGCGGTTTATTAAATCAAGTCTTTCCTCTATCTCATTGAGAGTCTCGGGATTAGAGTCAATCTCTCTTGCAAACTCCCGCACCTCGCGAGCCGAATCCCCAATGGTGTACATCGCCTCGGTAATAGCATCATAGACTCTTTGAAGACACTCATTTGCATCCGAAACCTTTTCCAGGGATTTGAGTGCCGTAGAAATCATATCGTATGCCGATACCTCGTCATTTTCGTACAAAGCGCCATAGGCAATCTCCGTTGCCTCTCGGATTTCCTCGCATCTCTCAAGGGTGTCGCGAATCTTTTTAAGCTCTTCCTCTTCGCCTATACTAAGGTCCGCCGTCTCTATCTCCTCTACCTGATATGTTAACAAATCAATCCTCTGTAGCTTGTCACCCTTGTCACTCATAAGCTCATCAAGCTCACGAATAATATTCTGACGCTTCTGATAGTGCATCCTATACACCGTCAGCTCATCACCACATCTTGCATATCCATCAAGAAACTGAATATGTCTTGCAGGTGTCAGAAGCGCCTGATTATCGTGCTGACCATGGATATTTACAAGCTCCTCCGTAA
This sequence comes from Candidatus Ornithomonoglobus sp., assembly GCA_045596105.1. Taxonomy (GTDB): domain Bacteria; phylum Bacillota; class Clostridia; order UBA1381; family UBA1381; genus Ornithomonoglobus. Next base: position 7,699 of record JAZOBR010000132.1, on the reverse strand, counting down.
CCTCACGAAGAGTGTTAAGAGTAACTGCCGTACCGTTTATCCTTGCCTGACTCTTTCCGTCCTCGGAAAGCTTACGACTTATAATAATATTGTCATCGCGGTCAATATCATTCTTTTCTAATATTTCATCTATGCGAGGGTCACTCTCAAATACAGCCTCTACCTCTGCTCTGTCACAGCCATGACGAACAAACTCCTTATTTGCACGCTCACCTAAAATCATATTGATTGAATCAATTATGATTGACTTACCTGCACCCGTCTCACCCGTAAGTACACTTAATCCCTTACGGAATTCCACATTAAGCCTATCAATAACCGCAACATTCTTTATGGTTAATTCCAAAAGCATATTCTATCACTCCGCCTTGAATAAGGATTTCATTTTCCGCTCTAATTCCTTAGCCTTTATTTCTGACTCACACACAACAATAATGGAATCATCACCTGCAACCGAGCCTAAAATATCCTGACGAAGGGCAGAATCAATGGCCGCCGCGACTGCCGATGCCATACCCGGCATCGTGTTAATAACAATAGTATGAAGGGCACACTTTATGCTCTTTACTGTATCGACTACTGTATTTATCCTTGTTGTGCCTGTATTTATGGCACGCTCAGGCATTGCATAAACGGATGTGCCGTCAGCCGATGGGAGCTTTATAAGTCCCAGCTCCTTAATATCTCTTGATACTGTTGCCTGAGTTACACGATAGCCCTCATTTACCAATGCAGAAATAAGCTCGTCATGAGTATGCACAGGGGTTGATTCTACAATCTTGATAATCTTACTTTGTCTTTTTGATTTCATAGTATCCTCCTTATGAAAGCTTTTGCATCAATGTGTTATAGAAATTACTGTCACCAAGCTTAATAAGCTCAAATGTGTAATTTGATTTTGAAATAACCACCATATCCTCAGGTGAAACAAGCCTCTGTCTTTGTCCGTCTGTACTGATAATGGCGGTATCGTGAGTTATATGCACCTTGATTTCCTTTTCTGCCGACAAAACTGCAGAACGGATTGAAAGCATATGCGCACAAATCGGTGTTGCAATATACAGGCTCATATTAGGGTCAACCACAGGTCCCCCTGCGGAAATCGAATATCCCGTTGAGCCTGTGGGGGTTGCAATAACCAAGCCGTCAGCACGATAGTGATAAACAAGCTCATCCCCTCGATACAGGTCAAAGTCAAGAAGCTTTATACCATCAGGCTTTGATACAACCAAATCGTTCAGGGCGTGATAGCTGGGTTCATCATCATTGATTTTTACCTTCAGAAGCATACGGCTTTCCTTTATGTAGTCACCCGCCAGCACTCGTCTGATCGCTTCCTCAACCTCGCTCTCCTCAACCTCTGTCAGGAAGCCTACCGTTCCAAGGTTAATGCCCACCGCAGGAACATTGTTTTTAGCACACATCGGTGCAACACGCAAAAGAGTGCCGTCACCGCCAATTACTATTGCCACATCGCATATTTTAAAAATCTCGTCCTCAGGAACATAGTTGATTTTTGCATTGGAATTGATTTTGCAATCCTCTATCATATAGCAATCTGCACCCTGTGATGCAATGTCCGCAACACGAACTGCCATTTTGCCGTGATTGTCCTTGGTTATATTGGTAATAATCGCAACCTTTAGCATAACTCTCTACCCCTTCAAAAATGTATACTATTAATAATTATACACTATATTCATTTAATTTGCAAGCATTTATGAAACAAAAAACAATCCATCAATTAATGGCATTAATCACCAGCGCAAAAACCATCAATGAGTATAAAATATCCAATATTTGTGTCTTTTTTATTGATTAAATAGATATTTTGCAATTGAAGTAATTATTTTTATCAAAACCATTGCATTTTGTAAGGCAGTGTGATATTATAACTTTGACAAAAACAAAAATAGAAAGGAGGGATTTTTATGGATAGCGACATAAATTACAACATACTCACAGGCTACGACACACCTGACATTGTATATAACCATCTTGAAATAAAAATTGTCAATGACTTTACCATCAAGCTTCACGCCCACGATTTCTGTGAATTAATCTATCTTGAGGAAGGAAAAACAATCTATATTTCTGACGGAAAGAGCTATACTGTACCGCCGAAGCACATTATAATTACACCCCCTGGATGCTACCACAAAATCAAATTCAGAAAAAACACACTATACAGAAAATTTGATTTACTCTTTAATCTCCAGCTTGTGAATTATGATATAGACGAGTTTACAAAAACCTATGGAGACGTTATCAATGTAAAGGACAATACGTTTATATTTGACCTGTTCTCCCGATTTGATTATTATAAAGACAAATTGGAGGGTGAGGAGCTTGAGACGGCATACAAAAACCTGCTCAACGAGATTTTTTTGAACATTAAAATCTCGGGGTGTCCTGCTCTTTCATCGGAAGAAACGGTTTTAAACAACATTATAAGTTATATAGATGACAGGGTAACGGAGGGCATTGACCTTCAGAAGATATGTGATGAGTTTCATATCAGCCGAAGCTATCTCCACAAGCTGTTTGCAGGGAACTTCAAATCAACCCCGAAAAACTACATTCTAATAAAAAAGGTTACCTCTGCAAGAAAGAAAATTCGCGAGGGTCTGTCTGCAATCAAGGCAAGTGAAATGTACGGCTTTAATGATTACTCATCATTTTACAGAGCATATAAAAGGGTCTTCGGGATAGCTCCGTCAGAAGAGCCTGAAACCATAACCAATAAAGAATATTTACTGTACGGAAGGAACTTAGAAAATGGAGGAAATGATAAACGCATTAAAGGATAACAAGATAGTTGTTATAGTAAGAGGTGTGGCAAAGGAAAAGCTTGTACCTCTTGCAGAGGCACTGTATAAGGGTGGCATAAGATTTATAGAGATTACCTACTCTGCCAACGGCTCCACCCCCGACCGCGAAACTGCCGAAAACATAAGGATGCTATGTGATGCGGTAGGTGACAGGATGTATATCGGCGCAGGCACAGTTCTTACACCCCAACAGGTAGAACTCACAAAAAATGCAGGCGGTTGCTTTATTGTATCACCTGATGTGAGCGTGGATGTTATAGAAAAAACCTGCGAGCTTGGAATGATGTCACTGCCCGGCGCACTTACACCAACTGAAATTCAGACGGCACACAAGGCAGGCGCGCATTTTATAAAGCTATTCCCAATTACATCTATGGGTGCGGAGTACATTAAGTCTGTTATGGCTCCCCTGTCACACATTGATTTTCTGGCAGTGGGCGGTATAGACCTTACAAATATGAATGAGTACCTTGACACAGGCATTACAGGCTTTGGCATCGGCACAAACATTGCCAACAAGGAGCTACTCAGCAACAATGACTATGAAGGGCTTGAAAGCTTAGCAAGAGAATATGTTTCCATTGCTAAGTCAGGTAAATGATATGTATATTACAATTGACGGTGGAACAACCAACACAAGGGTAAGCCTTGTGGATAACCGCAAAATAATCGAAACAAAAAAGCTATCCATTGGTGCAGGTAATTGCACAAATGGCAATGCACCGCTAAAGGATGCAATAAGGGATGCTATTCTCACACTTATAAAGGACAATGGCATAAACGACACTGACATCAAATCCATCCTTGCATCAGGTATGATTACCTCGGAATACGGCTTATGTCCACTCGAGCATATAAAAGCTCCCGCAGGACTTAAGGAGCTTCACGAGGCAATGTATAATATTGAAATCCCTGAGATTTCACCTATCCCATTTGCCTTCGTAAGAGGCGTTAAGGAAATGGGCGGCTCTCTTGATGCAACGGATATTATGCGTGGTGAAGAGACCGAGGTTATGGGAATTATTGACAAGGGTGGTGACAACGCTATCTTTGTTCTTCCCGGCTCACACAGTAAGTTGATTCAGGTTAAATCGGGCAGGATTACATCCTTTTCCACTATGATGACAGGTGAAATGCTGAAGGCACTTTCGGAAAACACCATTTTAAAATCATCTGTGAGCTTTGACGGCACTACCGTTATTGACAAGAATCTGTTTGACGGCTACGAATATGCCTCAAAACACGGTATTAACGAGGCCCTGTTTAAGTGTCGTGTCCTTCACACCATATATAAGTCTAACAGGGATGAAATCTACAGCTTTTATATGGGTGCGGTGTTATGTGACGAGATAAAGGCAATCATAGCCTCGGATGCACAAAGAGTAATCCTCGGTGGAAACAACGCCATTAAAAACACAATGGCAGTATTGCTTAAAAAGTATAGTGACAAGGAAATTATTGTACTCAATGATACAGAGGTTGCATTATCTACCGTCCTTGGTGCAATAAGAATTTACGAAAACGAATTATAAAGGAGATCTTATGTTTAAGCATTTATTTTTTGATGACAGATTTCTCTTTGAACGAGAGGGCCTTAAAAGAGAATACGGCACACCTGAGCTGATAGAGGATGCTATATATAAAGACCCAAACGCATCAACCGTATGGTCCAGTCCCTGGGTATTTAAGCTCGATAACGGCAAGTACCGTATGCTCTACTATGGCAAAACCAACATTGACACAAATCGTCATTGTATGTTAAGTGCGATAAGTGATGACGGCATCCACTTTGAGCCGGAGGATTTATCAGATTACCCCGCGGATTTCAATCGTATGTACAAAAACGAGGTTATGGAGATGAACGGTGAGATTGCCTGTATGTTTGAGGACAGGCTTGCATCACCCGACCAACGCTACAAGCTATTCTATACCTCCATTAATTTTGATACCTTTAAGGTTGAGGGTACCCTTTATATATCCCATGACCTATTGAGCTGGAGTCTTGCAGAGGGTGTGAGATGGAGTGAGGACGGGGAGCCTCTTTTGGGGATTTTTTATAATCACAAAAGAGAGTGCTATACTCTACTGAAGCGTCCCACATGGGGTACAAGAATGTTAGGCTATATTGAAACGAAGGACTTTAAAACCTTCACCCCCTATGTTCATTGTCTGCAACAGGATTCCCTTGATTCTCCCTTAGATGAGATTTACGGTATGCCCACATTCCCTTATGAGGGTTGGTTTATCGGTCTCCCCCACATCTATAGCGGATTCGGAAGCTTTATCGGTGCAAAATACTCAAGTGGTACTATGCACGCACAGCTTGCATATTCTCACAACGGCACAAACTGGTTCCGTTCCCTGAGAGATTCCTTTATAAGTGAATGTAAATCAGACAAAAAAGCACAGACAGATGATGACTACCCTATGGTATGGCCAACGTCTGTGAGATACGAGGGTGAGGACATATACATATATGCGTCCGCATCACTCCTTGAGCATGGCCCTGCATTTCGTGCAGAGGGGCTTATGGGCAGAATATTTGTTTACCGACTTCGTAAGGACGGCTTTATAAAGCTTACTCAGGAAACTGCCAATGAGCCTATGGTTGTTGCCACAAGAGAGAACGTATGGCACAAGGGTGAGCTTCATATTAACCTTAAGAGCAAGGGTGCTACCCTCGGGGTATGGCAATCGGACAAGGTAGAAAATGTAGGAATGAATAACCTTGGTATCTGCGAGGTATGTGAGGGTTTCTCTCACGAGGATTGTATCCCCTTCAGCGGAGATTCCACCGATTGGGTGCCTCAGTTTAAAAACGGCAGAAGCCTTGATGAATTAAAGGGCAAGGTTCTGGTATTTGAGATTAGATTATCAGACGGTGAAATCTACTCAATATCAGGTGATATGACCCCTGTTTTCAATGTTGAGGCTGAGCAGTACCGCAGATTCAAAGAACTGCCTTATTATCTATAAAAAAAGGAGACTGACTCAATGTATAGTACAAATGTAAAATTAGAAAACAAAATTTATGAAGAGCATTTCAGAGTGCCACAGGAAAAGCTCGAAAATGCGGCAAAGAATGCCGTATCAATCCTTGAGCGTGACCTGCCTCGTTTTTACGATAAATTCCCCATAAATGTGGACGGAATGAACCCTGACCATCCGAGAGGCTATTCAAATAACCGATATAAGCCCACCGAACGCACTAACTGGACAACAGGACTATGGACGGGCATTTGCTGGCTTGCATATTTATTCACCCAAAAGGACGAGTTCAAGGATGCCGCAACACAACAGCTTCAAAGCTACATTGCATTGCTTGACAAGCCCGAGGAGCTTGATAACCACGACACAGGCTTCAAGTTTACACCCTCGTGCATCGCGGCATATAAGATAACAGGTAATGAGGAGGCAAGAGATGCCGCAATCAAGGCAGCAGAAATACTATATGAGCATTTCTGCCCTGTTAACAGATTTATTATCCGAGGCGGAAAAAGACGACCTCAGGATTCCTATGAAAGATACAGAATGCTTGTAGATTCTATGATGAATGTGTCACTGTTTTCATGGGCGGCGGCAGAAACAGGTGACGAGAAATACGCCATTGCCGCAAAAGAGCATTGTATGAATACTGCAAAGTATCTTATTCGCGAAGACGGCTCATCCTTCCACCATTTCCAATTTGACCCCGTAACTCTTGAGCCTGTTGGCGGAATCACGTGGCAGGGAATCAGAAACGAGTCCTGCTGGAGTCGTGGACATTCATGGCTGATGTATGGTTACCCCTTGATGTATAAGTACACAGGCGACAATGAAATGCTTGATATTGCAAAGCCTGTTACCCGCTACTTCCTCAATCATCTGCCTAAGGATTTCATCCCTTATTGGGACTTTGATTTCACAGACGGAAGTCTTGAGCCAAGAGATTCATCGGCCGCCGCAATAGCAGTTTGCGGATTGCTTGAAATGTACAGTCTTCTTCCTGAGGGAAGCAAAGAAAGGGAGTGTTTCTTAAACGGAGCGCACAGAATTATGAATTCACTTATCGACCTGTGCGAAAATCGTGACCCCGAGGCAGACGGTCTTGTGCATCACGTTACATATGCAAAGCCCATCAATCTGCAGACCGACAGCATTGCGCTATTTGGTGACTACTTCTACTTTGAAGCACTTGTCCGTCTTTCAAACCCTGAAATTAAAATGTTCTGGTAAATCAAAAGGGGGCCATTCGGGTGTCCTTAATAAAACAGTAACAATGTTTTCGTTGAAACGGCATAGGTTGTCTATGCCGTTTCTTCGTGCTTAAATAACGATTGCGGTAATATACCGACTAAATCATAAACGATGTCAATTTCTTGTGTTCTCTTTCCGTCAATTACTTGCGGTGCGTGAACATAAACACGCTTTACCATATCGTTTAATACTGACGGAGTTAATTCTTGTAAATCAAAATATTTATGTACCTTTGAAATAAACCTTTCCACATTGTCGGATTGTTCTTCCGTTTCGGATATTTCAGCAGATAAACTTTCGATAGTTTGTTTTAATTCTGCCTGTTCTTTTTCATAGGTTTCTGATAGCATTTCAAATCTTTCGTCAGAAATTTTTCCGCTGACATTATCCTCATAAATACGCTGAAACAACAGGTCTAATTCTTTAATTCTGCTTTCATTTTTTGAGAGTAGTTTTTTCTTTGTGTTCAGTTCCTTTTTAAGCTCTGCCTTTTGCTTTGCACCCAACACTTTGCGGAACTGATTTTCATAACTTGCAACAGTTTCGATTACATATTTTAGATGTGCCAATACACCTTGTTCAAGTATCGTTGCACGAATAAAATGTGTTGAACATTCTTCCTTGCCTTTGCG
>JAZOBR010000131.1:0-3061 GCA_045596105.1 Candidatus Ornithomonoglobus sp. | reverse complement strand
TTGTGTTACAATGTCTGTGAATATATTATTATAAAAATTTGACAGGAGTATTAAAATGGATAAGGTTGCGGTTTTGGTACCTTGCTATAATGAAAGCCATACTATAGCAAAGGTTATAGACGACTTTAAGAGAGTGTTGCCCGAGAGCACAATTTATGTTTATGATAACAATTCCTCTGACGGCACTGCGGACATTGCCCGAGAGCATGGTGCAGTTGTAAAGAGTGAAAATATGCAAGGCAAGGGTAATGTAATTCGCAGAATGTTTCGCGAGATTGATGCCGAGGTCTATATTATGATTGACGGCGACGACACATACCCTGCAGAGGATGCACCAAAGCTGGTGGACCTTGTGCTTAATAATAACGCCGATATGGTGGTAGGTGACAGATTGTCCTCAACCTATTTTGTTGAGAATAAGCGCCCCTTCCATAATCTTGGTAACACCCTGGTGAGAAAGTCTATCAACAAGCTTTTTGATAATGATATAAAGGATGTTATGACTGGCTATCGTGCATTCAGCTATAACTTTGTCAAGACCTTCCCCGTATTGTCAAAGGGGTTTGAGATTGAGACAGAGATGACAATTCACGCAGTTGACAAGAAGATGAATGTGCAGAATGTCATAATCGAATATCGTGACCGTCCCGATGGCAGTGAGTCAAAGCTTAACACCTATTCCGACGGCATCAAGGTATTGTTTACTATCGCAAGACTGTTCAAGGACTATAAGCCTAAGCAGTTCTTCGACATCTTTGCCTTGATTCTTTTATTGATTGCTTTAGTTTTCTTTATTCCTGTTTTTGTAACCTTCCTGTCAGAGGGTGTCGTACCTAAGCTTCCTACACTGCTTGTGTGCGGAGTGGTGGTATTGGCTGCGATTCAGTCCTACTTCTCAGGAATGATTCTTTCAACCCTTATTCAGAAGAACAAGCAGGACTTTGAGCATAGACTCATTCAGGCAGAAAATGAGTTTAAGAGATTGAAGCGTGAAGAGGGAAAGAAAAATGAAAAAGCTTCTACACTTTGAATCACCGAAAAAACAGGCCGGGGCGGTACTTTTATTAGTGCTGGCCTTGGCGTTTTTGTGTGAGCTTTTCGTATGCAACTTCAAGTTCTGGCACTCCTTAGGTGAAACACCCTCTCAGGTAACCCCAACGTTGGTATCGGGTGCAACGGATTTAGGTGACGGCAGATACCGCATATATAAGAGCGATGCATATGTTGAATATGAAAACATTAATCAGGAAGTAAAGTATGTCCGCATAAGCCCTGAAACGGGCTACGATACAAAGGTGAAGTTCCACACCACAGATGAGGGTAACGAGTACCCCATTTCGGCACCCTCAAGAACAGTAAACACCATTGTTCGTCCCACCCAGTATATAAGAATGCATTTCTCGGGTGAGATTGGCTACTTTAAGATTGATTTTCTAAATACTGTAGGCACAATTATCAACACAAACGATATTGAGTTTAATGCGCGGGTGCCGATGATGTTCTCTGTGGTGCGTATGCTTGCAATGGTGCTGTTGGTAATGCTTCTTTACATCCTGCGTCCCACATCCTTAATATACGGGGTAAAAACAGATTTAAAACGTAGGAAGCAGAAAATTGCCTTGGCAGTTGTGATATTCCTGCAGATTGGTACATTTATCGGATTGAGCTTCGTAAACACCGATGCTTTGCGTTGGGATGATACCGAGGTTCATCACAGACAGTATTATAATCTGATTGAAGCCTTCAAACGCGGTGAGCTGTCAACGGGTGAAGGCTCGGAATCCCTTAATGCAATGAAAAACCCCTACGATTTCAATGCACGAGTTGAAAACGAGGTTGAGTTCAACTGGGACAATGCCTACTATAAAGGCAAGTATTACTCCTACTTTGGTGTACTGCCTGCCATATTATTGCATCTGCCTTATAACCTTATAACAGGAGGAGAGCTACCTAACAATATAGCAGTAATCGTGTTCGGAATTATGCTTATAATAGGCGCTGCCTTTCTGCTATGGGAGGTAATAAAGCGGTGGTACAAAAACACACCCTTTGTGCTGTATATAATGATGAGCGTGGTGTTCTCCGCCATATCGGCTCTGTTCTATGCAGTGTATAAGCCTGACTTTTATATGATACCGCCCCTTTCGGCGCTTGCCTTTTCGGTAATAGCCCTGGGACTGTGGATTGGTGCAGAGCGTGAAGACGGCACACTGAGGGTATCACGAGTTATGTGGGGTGCATTACTGATTGCTCTTACATCAATGTGCAGACCGCAGTTTTTGCTGACACTGTTTTTTGGCGTGGTACTGTTCTGGGATGCGGTATTTAAAAAGAGAACACTGTTCTCAAGGACCTCTATAAGGACGACTCTTGCCCTATGCTTGCCCATCATTATTGTGGCGGCGGTAGCAATGTGGTATAACTACGCACGCTTCGGGTCACCCTTTGACTTCGGAGCAAACTATAACCTTACAACAAATGATATGACAAAACGCGGTATGGTAGCAGGCAGAACGTGGTTAGGATTATTCACCTACCTGTTCCAGCCAATACGCCTCGATGCACAGTTCCCCTTTGTCAATGACTTTGACCCTGCAACGGTATATCAGGGCATAACCATAACAGAAAAGCAGATAGGCGGTGCCTTTGCTATATTCCCTATTTTGATATTTGCCATTGCAGGCGTATTCAAGAGAGTATGGACAAAGGACAAGCTTGCATACAAAATCATTTGCTTTTCCACAGTAGCGGCGGTGGTTATAGTCGCTCTTGACACGCAGATGGCAGGCGTTCTGATGCGATACTTTGCAGACTTCGTGTGGTTGTTGATGCTGGCGGCATCAATGACGGTGTTCGGACTTTATGAAAGAGTGGAAAAGGGTGAAAGTGCAATTTCATCTAAAATGCTCAGGGTTTGGCTGGTGGTTTTGGTATACGTATCAATGGCAGTTGCGTTTTTGAGCATATTTGCCCATTCAAAGAATGCGGTATGGTGGTCGAACTCTATTGCATACCAATATATTAAAACATTAGTAGCCTTCTGGCTATAAAAAATAGAGAT
>JAZOBR010000130.1:0-5537 GCA_045596105.1 Candidatus Ornithomonoglobus sp. | reverse complement strand
TGACTATCCCGAGAGAAAAGCTTGTTGTCCTGACAGGCTTGTCAGGCTCGGGCAAATCTTCGCTTGCATTCGATACAATCTATGCAGAGGGACAGAGAAGATATATGGAGTCGCTTTCTTCATATGCAAGACAGTTCCTCGGTCAGATGGAAAAGCCTGATGTGGACTACATCGAAGGCTTGTCGCCTGCAATCAGCATTGACCAGAAAACCACATCTAAAAACCCACGCTCAACTGTGGGTACAGTTACCGAAATTTACGATTATCTGCGTTTGCTTTATGCACGAGTTGGTGTTCCCCATTGCCCGAAATGCGGTAAGGAGGTAAAAAAGCAGACCGTTGACCAGATTGTTGACAGGATTATGCAGTTACCTGAGCGTACAAAGCTACAGGTTTTAGCACCTGTTGTATCACAGAAAAAGGGTGAGCATAAAAGCATTTTTGACAATGCCAAGAAAAGCGGCTTTGTAAGAATGATTGTAGACGGTGAGATGCATGACGTGTCAGAGCCTCCCACACTGAAAAAGACCTTCAAGCACGATATTGACATTGTGGTTGACAGACTTATGGTAAAAGAGGATATAGCATCACGATTGAGTGATTCTATTGAAACTGCCTTTAAGCTGACAGGTGATTTGGTTATTGTTGATGTGGTTGACGGTGAAAGAATGAAATTCTCACAGAGCTATGCCTGTGATGATTGTGGAATAAGTCTCCCCGAATTAGAACCGAGATTATTCTCATTCAATAACCCATTTGGTGCTTGTCCCGAATGTGACGGACTTGGAATATTAATGCAAATGGACCCTGATCTTGTGGTGGTTGATCCGAACGAAAGTCTTATTTCAGGTGCAATCCGTTGCAGTGGTTGGAACAGCTACGCCGACCCGTCAAGCATTGCATATATGGCATACAACGCTATTGCCGACAAATACGGTTTCGATATAAATACCCCCTATAAGGATATTCCCAAGGCGGCACAGGATGCCGTTCTGTACGGTACCAATGGTGAAAAGTTAAAAATGAATTATAACCGCTCATACGGTAATGGCACTTATGAAATGCCCTTTGAGGGAATTATAAATAACCTTCAAAGACGCTATGACCGCCCTACATCAGAGTATTCAAGAAGTGATGTGAGCCGTTATATGTCCGATGTAACCTGTCCGAAGTGTCACGGCGCAAGACTTAATGACGAGATTTTGGCAGTTACCATCGGCGGTAAAAATATATTTGAATTCTGTGAAATGTCGGTGAAGGACGAAATGGAATTTATGAATTCCCTTACCTTTACCCAGCGTGAAATGATAATCGCAAGACAGATTGTAAAAGAAATCAAAGGAAGACTGCAATTTTTGCTTGATGTTGGTCTTGATTATCTCACATTGTCCCGTTCTGCAGGCACATTGTCTGGCGGTGAGGCACAGAGAATCCGCCTTGCAACACAAATTGGTTCAGGTCTGACGGGAGTCTTATATATCCTTGACGAGCCGAGCATAGGCTTGCATCAACGCGATAACGACCGACTAATCGGCACACTTTTGAATCTGCGTGATTTAGGCAATACAGTAATTGTTGTAGAACATGATACCGACACTATGCTTGCTGCTGACCACATTATCGATGTCGGTCCCGGCGCAGGTATCCATGGCGGACATATCGTGGGAGAAGGTGACGCAAAGGCATTAATGAAATGTCCCGACTCTATCACGGGAAAATATCTTAGCGGTGAGATTAAAATTGATGTACCTGGAAAACGCCGTAAGCCCACAGGCTGGATTACTGTAAAGGGTGCTGAGGAGAATAACCTGAAGGGTATCGATGTTAAATTCCCCACAGGTGTGTTCACTTGCGTTACGGGCGTATCAGGCTCAGGAAAAAGCTCACTTGTAAATGAGATTCTTTACAAGAGACTTGCCAACATCCTTAATGGTGCTAATACCCACGCAGGAAAGCACAAGGAAATTACTGGTACAGAGGTCCTTGACAAGGTTATTGACATTAACCAGAGTCCTATCGGCAGGACTCCTCGTTCTAACCCTGCCACATACACAAATCTGTTTACAGATATTCGTGATATATTCGCATCTACCAACGAAGCAAAGGTGCGTGGCTATAAATCAAGCCGATTCAGCTTTAACGTTAAGGGTGGAAGATGTGAGGCGTGCTCAGGTGACGGCATAGTAAAGATTGAGATGAACTTTCTGTCTGATGTTTATGTCCCCTGTGAGGTATGCCGCGGAAAGCGTTATAACCGCGAAACCCTTGAGGTTAAGTATAAGGGCAAATCTATTTACGATGTCCTTGAAATGACTGTTGACGAGGGTGTTGAGTTCTTTAAAAACATTCCAAAAATATATCGCAGACTTGAAACCATCCAGGAGGTTGGCTTGGGTTATATTAAGCTTGGTCAAAGCTCCACCACACTCTCAGGCGGTGAGGCACAGAGAGTTAAGCTTGCAACAGAGCTTTCAAAACGCTCCACAGGTAAAACCATTTACATTCTTGACGAGCCTACAACAGGGCTTCATTCAGAGGATGTAAGGAGACTTATTGATGTACTCAATAAACTTGTTGAGGGCGGCAACACAGTAATCGTCATCGAGCATAATCTTGATGTAATAAAAACCGCCGACTACATCATCGACCTTGGTCCTGAGGGCGGTGACAACGGTGGCACTGTCATCTCTGCAGGCACACCTGAAAAGGTTGCAAAGAATGACAAATCATATACAGGACAATATCTAAAAAAGCTACTTTAAGGAAGTATTCTAATGAAAAAACACAAAGACATTATTATCTGCAGTATCTTTTCTCTCGTTATAGGACTAATAGTGGGAATTACCGCAGGACTGTTCGGTCAGCTTCTTCACCATGCAGAGAGCTTCAGAGTAAACCATTACATTTACCTGCTTTCCTTTCTTGGTGTGATTGGTGTTGGTATCCTTCACCTTTACAAGAAGGTAAGTCCCAATTCGGAGCAAGGTCTGAACCTCGCTATTGCCTACAATGCAGGAATGGTGAATAAATCAGGTAAGATTACTAAAAATTCAAATAACAGTAAGTTCCCTAAGGCTTACGGCTTTTTGAAGCTGCTTACCAATTTCTTAATGCTGCTGTTCGGTGCAAGTACAGGTAAGGAGGGTGCATTTGCCGCATACGGTGCATCAATGGGTGACTATGTATCACGATGGTTCCATTGCCGCCGCTACCGTAACACCTTTCTTCTCTGCGGTGTTGCAGCAGCAGTATCGGGGCTTTTCCAGACACCCTTGGGTGGTATTTTCTTCGCATTGGAGTTTACCGCCGCAGGAGTAATGTCATATTATGCACTACTTCCCATTACTTTTTCATCACTAACAGCATTCTTTTTCTCAAGGCTATGCGGTTTTAATGCCTTTGCCCATAATGTGGAGTACATATGCTACATTGATGTAAAAAATATAATTCTGATTATCGTTTGTGCCTTGGTATTTGGTTTTATAGGCAGAATATTTGCTTTTGCTTTGAATAACCTACATAAGCTTTACAAACAAAGGATTAGAAATCGTTACCTCTGTATCTTTATTGTGGGTACGATTATGGCAATCATTTTTATGCTAATCCACAAGGGCAGATACGCAGGCTCAGGTGACAGTATAATGACTCTGTTATTTACAAACGGTGATTTCAAGCTTTACGATTTTGCATTAAAGTTTATATTTACAATCATATGTATTGTAGCGGGCTTTGCAGGCGGTGAAATGATGCCGCTTCTTACTATCGGTGCTACTCTCGGTGCGACCATGAGCGTTATTACAGGACTACCCCTGGAACTATGTGCCGCAATGGGATGCGTTGCAGTATATGCAAGTGCAACAAATACTCTTATTGCACCTATATTTATAGGTATTGAAATGTTCGGCACAGGCGTTGCGGTACATATTGCAGTGGCGTGTATTATTGCGTATTCTATAAATGGCAACCGTTCTGTCTATACAAGACAAGCACACATCACACCAACAATCCACGAAATGCTTAAAAAACGCAAATAATAAGGAGCAACCCGAATGGGTTGCTCCTTTTTTCTTTCGTATATGTAAATCCTTAACCTATACCAAAGCTAATGTATAACGCAGTATCAACCTGCTTCATTACAACGGTATCAAGCTTACCGATTTTTTCTCTTAATCTCTGTTTATCAATCGTTCTTATCTGCTCGAGTAAAACAACTGAATCCTTATTAAGCCCGTACTCATTAGCTATAAGCTCAATATGAGTCGGCATCTTAGCCTTGTTGATTTTGCTTGTAATGGCGGCCGCTATGATTGTGGGACTATACTTATTCCCTACATCATTCTGCACCACAAGGACGGGACGCACTCCACCCTGCTCACTACCTACAACGGGGCTAAGGTCTGCATAATAAATCTCTCCCCTTTTTACTGTCACTCCTTATTCACACTCCGTTAATTGATTTTCGCATAGCACCAACGCCTCATTATCAGCTTCGATTGATGCGTGTGCTTCACTAAGATTAATCTCAGACATTTCAATGTAGCCTTTTTTAAGCTCATTTAAAACATCCTTAACCGTCTTGTCGGTGTGTGACAAAGCCTCCAGCTCCTTTCACGATTTTTACAGAAGATACTCAACTACACTTACCGTTTTACCGTCCTTAGTATAAACTCTCGGTATTCTACGGTTTAGTATGCAAACAATCTCATAATTGATTGAACCCATCCAGCGTGCAATATCATCAACTGTAACGGCACCGTCTCCGAAGATAAGTGCTTCGTCACCTCTATTGATAGTATTGACACCTGTTACATCAATCATACATTGGTCCATGCAAATTCTTCCCGCAATGGGATATAACTTTCCGCCAATGGCAATTTTTGCATTTTTTGACAGCTGTCTTAAATATCCATCTGCATAACCGATGGGAACTGTTGCTATTCTTGCCACGCCATCGGCTATGTATTCCTTGCCGTAGCTTACTCCGCGTCCGGCCTCTATATCCTTAACATAAGTTACCAGGGACTTAAGCGACATTACATACTGTAGCTTTAATCTGTCCTTGTCTATATCATCTGAGGGGTACATTCCGTAAAGTATGATACCAGGACGCACCATATCAAGATGGTATTCGGGGTACATAATTATACCTGAGCTGTTACAGATATGCTTAATGGGAATATCCAAGCCCTTTTCACTCAAGGCATCACACACAGACATAAAGCGTCTGAACTGCATTCTTGTGTATGTATCGTCAGCCTCGTCTGAAGCTGACAGATGAGAGAAAATACCCTCAACCTCAAGCATAGGAAGCTTGCTTATTTCAAGGATTTGTGAGATAACCTCTGAATTATCACCATCATCCACCAAAAAGCCTATTCTTGACATACCTGTATCAAGCTTGATATGAACCTTGGTCTTTTTGTTTTGCTTAACTGCCGCATCAGATATTGCCTTTGCAAGAGATAAGGTATACACATTCGGTGTAATATCGTACCTTACCAAATCCTCCGCTTCATTCTCCATATTTGAACCCAGAA
>JAZOBR010000129.1:0-2813 GCA_045596105.1 Candidatus Ornithomonoglobus sp. | reverse complement strand
GAAACCTATAGTCCGTATCTTGATAAGGATTTAGAGGATGTTGCGGTGTTTGACGGCGGTGACCTTGAATTGTGTTTTGGTGATACTAAAAAGGCACTTGCTAAAATTGAAGAATTTACAGATAAAATTCTCACAGACGGTAAAATTCCGTGTATGATTGGCGGTGAGCATCTTGTAACACTTGGTGCTTTTCGTGCAGTGGCAAAGAAATATCCTGATGTATGTGTTATACATCTTGATGCGCATACAGACCTTCGTGAGGATTACCTTGGCGCAGAATTATCTCATGCAACGGTTATGAGGAGAGTGTGGGATATAGTCGGTGACGGAAGGATTTATCAGTTCGGTATCCGCTCGGGCGAAAGATATGAATTTGAATGGGCAAAGGAGCATACCTTTTTAAATAAGTTTAACCTTAAAGGTTTTGAAGAAATTGTCGATAAATTAAAGGGGAAGAAAGTTTATTTTTCACTCGATTTAGACATACTTGACCCGTCAATATTTCCGGGAACAGGTACTCCTGAAGCAGGGGGAGTAGGTTTTACGGATTTAATGAATGCGATTTATAAATTGTCCGGACTTGATATAGTCGGATTTGATATAAATGAATTATCTCCGCAGTATGACCACAGCGGTGTGTCTACGGCGGTAGCTTGCAAAGTATTAAGAGAATTATTATTAACCATAGGATAAGGGGAGGAAAAACAAATGAGTAAAAAAGTATTATTTACATCAGAATCAGTTACAGAAGGACATCCTGATAAAATCTGTGACCAGATTTCAGATGCGGTTTTGGATGCGATTATCAAAGAGGATCCGATGGCGCGTGTGGCGTGTGAAACAACCTGTACAACAGGTATGATTAACATTATGGGTGAGATTACAACATCATGCTATGTTGATATTCCTAAAGTTGCACGTCAGGTGGTTAAGGAAATTGGTTATGACAGAGCTAAATATGGCTTTGATGCAGAAACCTGTGCAGTACTTACATCTATTGATGAGCAGTCAACCGATATTGCAATGGGTGTTGATAAGGCACTTGAAAATAAGACAGGTGAAACAGAAGAAGAGGACAATTCAACAGGTGCAGGTGACCAGGGTATGATGTTCGGCTATGCGTGTGACGAAACACCTGAACTTATGCCGATGCCGATTTCGCTTGCACACAAACTTGCACTTAAGCTTACAGAGGTAAGAAAGAATGGTACACTTGATTATCTTCGTCCTGATGGTAAGACACAGGTTACAGTTGAGTATGTTGACGGTGTGCCTGCAAGAATTGATGCAGTTGTTGTGTCATCTCAGCATTCAGATAAAGTATCTCTTGAAAAGATAAGAGAAGATGTCATTGAACATGTGATTAAGGCTATAATTCCTGCAAATCTACTTGACGAAAATACAAAGATTTACGTAAATCCTACAGGACGTTTTGTTGTAGGTGGTCCTCAGGGTGATAGTGGTCTTACAGGAAGAAAGATTATTGTAGATACATACGGCGGTTATTCAAGACACGGCGGCGGTGCTTTTTCAGGTAAGGATCCTACAAAAGTTGACAGAAGTGCGGCTTATGCTTCGCGTTACGTTGCTAAAAATATCGTTGCAGCAGGTCTTGCTAAGAAGTGTGAGGTTCAGCTTGCGTATGCAATCGGTGTGGCACGTCCTGTATCAATTATGATTGATACATTCGGCACAGGCACCGTAGACGAGGATAAGCTTGTTGCGGCGGTTGAAAAGGTGTTTGATCTTCGTCCGAATGCGATTATCAGAGAGTTGGATTTGAGAAAGCCTATATATAGACAGCTTGCGGCTTATGGTCATATGGGTCGTGAGGACTTGGGTGTAGCATGGGAAAAGACAGACAGAGTAGAGGCATTGAAAGAGGCTTGCAAATAATATTAAATAAGCAAACAACATTGACCTGTCTGAATGGATGGGTTAATGTTGTTTTATATTATATATAATGAGCGATAGCGACCTTATCCAATTCTTGCATCCACCCCGCCGGGTTTTGATGCAAGGTCGATAATAAGTGTTTTCTTATTCACATTTCTAAGAAGTTGTTTATCCAGTATCATACTTGGAACAGTGTTGAAGATTACGTCATAGCTTCCGAGTGACTCGCTCAGGTGACAGTTATTAATGCCATTGTAGCCAAGGGTATGTATCCATGAAAGAGTTTCATACCGACGTGCGGAAACTGTGACGTTTGCACCGATACCGCTGAGCATTTTTGCAAGAACTTTGCCTATTCTGCCAAACCCCAGAATAAGAGCGTTGGAGCCATGGAGAGTTATAGGCATTTCAGACATTGCAAGCTCAATAGCACCTTCAGCAGTAGGGATAGCATTCTGCACAATAAGTTCTTCGCGCATGAAATAATCGCAGTAATCTATTCCAAGAAGGTCAAGCTCGCCTTTTAAGTATTCGTTTATTCTGCCACCGAGAATAATGGTTTTAGCAGATACATTATCGAGTATGTCACGTATTTTGATTTCTTCAGCAAAAAGCGGTGCGTTGATGTTTATATTATCATAGCTTACAGGCAGAGGAAGAATTATAATGTCATTTTCTGAAGCTTCTGCAATATTATCAGCAGTGCGGACGTTATTGATGTCATATGTGTCATCAAATCCGAATACAGTAACATCATAGCCATTATCAGCGAGCATATCAGCAAGAATAGTCTGACGCATATCGCCGCCGATAACGGATATTTTTTTACTCATAATATCATTCCTTTCTTATTGGAATAAAACAGCATTTTAATTAATATACATAATTAAATGCTTTACTTTTATATAATATGTAAT
>JAZOBR010000128.1:0-5922 GCA_045596105.1 Candidatus Ornithomonoglobus sp. | reverse complement strand
AATTTTAAAGTTTGGTATATCTTAATATCATAATACTCCGATTTTCGGATTCCTTTGTGAAACATGCGAAAAAAAGAGTAATACTTACGGAGAAAGGCAGATTGGAACAAACACAAAAGCACCCATTCGGGTGCTTTTTTAGCTTATTCACTTTCTTCAGGAATTCTTGGTGTTACATATACTGTGTTATACCCCTCGTAAATTACCATACCCGGCTTTGCACCGTTAGGCTTTTTTACATTCCTTATATGGGTGTAGTCAACTGGTACCTGTGAGCTTCCCCTTGCCTTTGAATAGTACGCCGCAAGCTGTGCCGCAAAAAGGATTGTTTCCTTCGGCACATCCTTTATAAGACCAAGCTTGATAATGGTATGGGAGCCGTGAATATCCTTTGTGTGAAACCACAAATCTCCCGAGTTTGCAAACTTGGTTGTAACATAATCATTCTGAGTATTGTTTCTGCCAACATAAATATCAAACCCATCAGGGGACACATAATGCATCGGCTTAGAGGCTACTGCCTTCTGCTTTTTCTGTGCATTTGTGCTATGCTTTATATACCCCTCTGCCGCAAGCTCTCGGCGGACTTCGGCAATATCCTCGATTCTGTCGGCAGTCTCTATCATAGCAAGAGTACTTTTAATATACAAAAGCTCTGATTGAGCCTCCTCCAATTGCTTCCTTGCCTCTACCTCAGCCGTCTTTGCCTTGTTATATTTCTTATAGTATCTCTGGGCATTTTCACTCGGTGAAAGACTTGGTTTAAGCTCTATTTTTACTGTCCCCATATCTTCGGAGAAATAATTTTCAACCTCAATCAATCTCTGCCCATCTTCTATTCTGTAGATATTTGCGGTAATAAGCTCCGCCTTCTGTCGGTATTTCTCCTTGCCCTCAGCATCCCTCAGGGTACGCTTCAAAATTGCCATCTTCTTTGATATTCTTTCAATAGCATTGTTTAAAAGCTTAGTAAGATCTGCCGTCTTCTGTCTCATCCTCTCGCGGACATCACGCATATAGTAAAAGTCATCCAAAAGCTCGTTCATTGACGGGTATTCTCTTACCCTTGCCAAAGTCTCATACTCCATTATTTCAATGGCAGAAAACTCAATAAGCTTCCCTGATGACATATCCTCAATCAAGCAGGGCTTATATTTCTTGTCTGTAACATCATCCTTAAGCTTTAAAATCTTAACCTTGATTTCTGCAAGCTTGTTTGTATTGACAGTACTCGTCACCACATCGGTTGTACCGAAAACGCCATACACAAGCTCTCTCGCAGTAAGAGGACTTATACCTCCCACCGCCATCAAAATTGCACGGTCAAGCTTATATTCCTCCATTGCAATATTGCAATCATTATCCCAATCAGTCAAAGCTCTTTTTGATTGGCGCGGAGGTAATTCATATATAGCACCCGGCAGAACTTCTCTTACGGAGCTGACGGATTCGTCCACACGCTTTATGGAATCAATTATCCGTCCCTCCTGATTTACGAGAATTATATTTGAGTGCTTACCCATTATTTCAACATAAAGTGTCTTTACTGTATTCTCACCCAGCTCATCATAGCTTGAAACAAGGATTTTTATCATTCGCTCAAAGCCAACCTGGGAAATCTCAAGTATCTTACCACTTGATAAATGCTTTCGCAGAAGCATGCAAAAGAGAGGTGCCGTCTTCGGGTTTGCCTTACTACGCTTTGTAAGATGCATTCTCGGATTTGCAGAGTTTGCCGAAATAAGCATACGGAAGCTTTCATCATAGGTTCTTACGCCAATTAACAACTCGTCACGCTCAGGCTGATGCACCTTATCAACCCGTCCGCCCACAAGGCATTGCATCTCTGCAACAAGGGCGCTTATTGCTACTGCATCAAGAGCCATTATTTACCGTCCCCTCTCTCTATTAATTCAAGCTTGGCAAATGCCGCCATGAGACGCTTTGACCCTACGGAATCAAAGTCTGTCACCACTATTGCATCCTTGCCAATAGCCTGTGAGGATACCACCGTACCATCACCAAACTTTCTGTGTCTTACCCGGTCACCCGGCTTAAAGTCATACTCACTTACCGCACGTACTGATTTTTTCTGTATTGCTTCATAGCGTTGAATTTCAGGCATAATGCTTACGCCTCTGCTCTCAAGCACTCGTCTTACCGAGGATGATGCAGGACTCATATCGTCAATATACATACTTGGGATTTCACGCAGAAATCTTGACTCCTCACAGGGGGTGCGAAAGCCATACTTGAATCTGCTGGAGGCACGAGTAAGATATAGCTTTTCCTTTGCTCGGGTTATGGCAACATAACAAAGTCTGCGCTCCTCCTCAAGCTCTGTGTCCCCGCCAAAGGACTTCACTGACGGGAACAGTTCCTCCTCCATACCTGCAATAATTACAACAGGGAATTCCAATCCCTTTGCCGAGTGGATTGTCATAAGATTAACCGCATCTGCATCCTCATCATATTGGTCAATATCGGACATTAGTGAAATCTTTTCAATAAAGCCCTCAAGGCTGCCGTCGGTTTCGGGGTCGTCACAGTATTCCCTGGCAACATTTATAAATTCCTCTACGTTCTCCAATCGTCCCTCGGCTTCAACCGTTCCCTCATTCTCAAGCATTGCTCTATAGCCACTATCTTCCACAACGGTCCTTAATACCACATCGCAGGTATTCGTCATTGCCATAAGACGGACCCTCTCCATAAGCTCTGAGAAGGCAGTAAGTCCTGCATTGGCACTCTTAATGTCGGGGAACTCACTATGACGCACAATAATGTCATACATTGTAGTGCCCAGGCTCTCGGCGTGTGCCATAATCTTATTGATTGTTGCATCACCGATTTTACGTTTTGGCTCGTTAATGATTCTCGTTAGTGCTACGCTGTCACCGGGGTTATACACAAGCTTCAGGTATGCAAACACGTCCTTGATTTCCTTTCTGTCATAGAAACGATGCCCCGCCAAAACCTTGTGAGGAATACCCTCATACATAAAGGCTTCCTCTATTACTCGGGACTGTGCATTGGTACGGTATAGCACCGTACAATCACTGTATCTCTCACGCTTTCTGAACTCCTTGTGAACGGAGTATGCAATATATTTTGCCTCCTCACGCTCATCGGGAGCGTTGTATACACTGATAAGCTCACCGTCACCCTTGCTCGTCCACAAATTCTTGCCCATACGCTTTTTGTTGTTGGCAATAACTGCGTTAGCAGTATTTAGTATATTTGCCACAGAACGGTAGTTCTCGTCAAGTGTAATTCTCTTTACGGACTTAAAATCCTTTTCAAAGTCAAGAATATTATTGATGTTAGCACCTCGGAATGCGTAAATGCTCTGGTCATCATCACCCACAACGCAAATATTGTTTTTCTCGTTTGTAAGCAATCGCACAAGCTCATATTGGGTGTTGTTTGTATCCTGATATTCATCCACCAATATGTATTGAAACCTCTCTCGGTACTTGTCCCTGATGTCCTCATTATCACGCAATGCCTTAACCGTAAGCAGAATCAAATCGTCAAAATCAACGGCGTTATTGTCGCGGAGCTTTTTCTGATAAAGCGTGTAAATCCTCGCAATTACGCTCATACGAATATCCCGACTATACTCCTCGGTAAAATCCTCAGGCTCAAGCATATCGTTCTTTGCATTGGAAATAGTAGTCTGCACCAATCTCGGTGGGAAGCTTTTTTCGTCTATATCAAGCTCCTTTATGCACGACTTTACAAGAGTCTTCGTATCCGTTGTATCATAAATCGAGAACTCCTTGCTGTAGCCCATTCTCTCAATGCATGAACGCAAAATGCGCACGCAAACAGAGTGAAATGTACCAATCCACATTTCCCTTGCTTTGTCTTCGCCTATGTATCTTGCGATTCTCTCCCTCATCTCGTTTGCCGCCTTATTTGTAAAGGTAATGGCAAGAACGTTCCAGGGTCTCACATCGCAATGCTCCAAAATATATGTTACTCGGCTTGCTAAAACCGTAGTTTTGCCCGAGCCTGCACCGGCAATTACCAAAACGGGACCTTCCGTTGTCATTACCGCCTCAAGCTGTGGCTGATTCAATCTTTCCAAATAATTTTCCATTATTTTCTCCCGTCATATATCTTATCTGTATTTCATTATACCACACAAATTCAAAAAAAGCTATGTTTTTTTACACCAATTAATGAATATGTTATCTTGCATATTTCCTTCAACTAAATCCGACAATATTAGAGTCGAAGGACACAATAAATTCAGGAAGGAGGAAATGGTATGAATGTCTAAATTATACAATTCATTAGTTGTTTTTGTATTATGTATTGTTTCGTGCTCAACCGTATTTGCCGAAAGTGTGACATTGTCAGGTGAATGTGTGGGAGTTAAGGTATACACCGATGGGCTGATAATTACAAACACCGAAAAGCTGACTGACACAGAGGGCAAAGCTCACGATATTGCCCGCGGCTACGGTATTAAAAAGGGTGACATTATAAAGAAGGTAAACGGTACGGATGCCACATCAAGCAAGGTCATAACCGATGCAGTGGCACAAGGTAAGGGCGTAGCCCTGACCATCTTACGAGATGGCAGGGAGCAAACGATTAATGTGGAGCCTATTAAAACTCAGCAGGGCTTCAAATTAGGTCTCTGGCTTCGAGATTCCACCGCAGGTATGGGAACTATAACCTGCATAAAGGATGGAAAATTTATAGCCTTGGGGCATGGAATTTGTGACATTGATACAGGTGATATTATGCCCGTTAAAAATGGTATTATCCAGCGTTGCACCAATATAGAAATCATCAAAGGCTCACCGGGCCATCCGGGTGCAATAAAGGGAGATATTGACGATTTAGTATTGGGAAGCGTTCTGGGTAACTTCAAAAGCGGGCTTTACGGCACAATAAATTGTGGCGGTAAAAATCCTTCTGTTGAGGTGGCAAAGCCAAGTGAGGTAAAACGTGGTGATGCCTTTTTAATAAGTAATATTGACGGCACAGGCATCAGGCAATACGAAATCAAAATAAAGCGTATTGCCCTGACAGGTGGTTCAACCAAGGATATGACGGTGGAAATCACCGATAAGGAGCTATTGGAGAAAACGGGCGGAATCATTCAGGGAATGTGAGTGTGTTATAATAGGGACAACACAGGAAATCCCGTAAAATAGGGCGTTTCTGGTGTTTGCCCAATTTCATTGACCAAGGATTTGGGTGTATCATGCGCGTGGTACGATGAAAAAACGAAGTTTTTCAAGGAGGAACCACAAAAACCTGTCACACGAAAGCCGACTGGGATTAGCTAACCCGGCCGGTTTTTCTTTTACCACTTTTTATAGCTATATCATAAATTCAGTATAACATAAAAAGTTTATACTGTCTGCAAATCCGAAAAAAATTTACGATTTGCACAAAACAAATAAAAACAGAAAGGATTGTTCGCTATGAAGTGCTTAATGAAGTACAATTGGGTAAAGCTCCCCCGAACTACCCCACCGATGGGCAAGGGCTTAATGGGTTCTTGGACGAAGCTTGCATCCCGCGCAGCATTTCGTAAAGGACAAGCCGAGTATTGCGGTCATATTAACTCTGTAAACGCTGGAGAATGGTCTGGAGGCATTGTTGGTATAAAGAGTATCCTTGGCGCTAAAAATCGCTCAGAAGCCCTAAAATCGCTCAATATGCTATCTAAACTTGGGTATATCACATACACACTTGATGAAAAGACCAAAAAGCTTACATATAGGATTTGCGATTGGGTTGTGAAATGCTCAGGTGTAGAATGTATGGATGGAAATGTATATACCACTCAAGGATATGGCTTCCTCTGCCTTCCCCGCAATATAACAGAAAGACTCGCAAAGGAAAATTACATATTTGAAGAATCAGACGCATGGTTGGATTTGTGGTGCCACACGG
>JAZOBR010000127.1:0-3062 GCA_045596105.1 Candidatus Ornithomonoglobus sp. | reverse complement strand
GCTGATGCATTTTCTTTTTCAAGTCGCTGGTATTCTCGTGTCAGCTTATTCTTTAGGGCCCTGACGGGAGCGCCTGTGCTTCTGCCTGTCACTACTGCATCACGGTCCTTAGCCTTAATAACAGCTTCTTTATAATTTTTGTGAGCAAGACACTCGTCCGAACAAATAAATCTTGTTCCTACCTGTATGCCATCAGCACCTAATGCAAATGCCGCAACAGCACCTCTGTAATCTGCAATACCACCTGCACATACAACAGGAATCTCAACTGCATCGGCAACCTGAGGTGTAAGACACATTGTTGTGATTTCACCAATATGTCCGCCTGCCTCTGTACCCTCTGCAATTACTGCGTCAGCACCTTGCTTTTCCATCTTCTGTGCCATTGCAACACTTGCAACAACAGGAAGAATTTTTATGCCTGCCTCTTTTAAGGGTGCAATATACTTTCCGGGATTACCCGCACCTGTAGCAACCGCCGCAGGCTTCTCCTCAATTATAACCTGCATTACATCATCAGCAAAGGGTGACATAAGCATGACATTCACACCAAAAGGCTTATCTGTAAGCTCACGACACTTTTTAATCTCCGCACGAACTATATCCGCACTTGCACCGCCTGCCGCAATCAAGCCTAAACCACCGCCATTTGATACGGCAGCCGCAAGCTCTGCTGTGGCAACCCATGCCATACCGCCTTGTATAATAGGATATTCAATTCCAAGTAAATCGGATAATCTGTTTTTCATTTTATATTCTCCTTAAAATTGAATTTTAATACTCAAACACCGCGGCACCCCAAGTAAGACCGCCGCCAAAGCCAACGACAACAACCTTGTCACCACGCTTTACAAGACCTGTCTCAACTGCTTCAAACAATGCAGAAGGAATACAGGATGCAGATGTGTTTCCGTACTTTTCAAGTGTCAAAAGCACCTTATCTCTATCAATACCCATACGGGTTATTGCGCTATCTACAATTCTGTAATTTGCCTGATGCGGAACAACAAGCTTTATATCGTCATAAGTAAGACCTGCCTTTTCAATGACACGATTTGTTGAATCCGCCATTGTCTTGACTGCAAATTTCATAACAGGCTGACCTGCCATCCAAATTGTTTCCTTTCGTCCTGCAAGTCTTTTTTTCAATTCGTCACTGTCTTCTTTAACGGCAAGACTTGTAATGTAATTCGCACCTGCCCCATCTGCGCCGATTTCATATGATATTACTCCCATACCACTATCACTTGCTGAGAACACTGCCGCACCTGCCGCATCACCAAACAATACACAGGTTGAGCGGTCTGTGTAATCTGTAACCTTTGACAAAACATCTGCACATATAACCAATATATTCTTATATGTTCCGTTCTTAATAAACTGTTCCGCCATTACCATACCTGTGATAAAGCTTGAGCAAGCGGCATTAAAATCAAACGCCGCGGCATTTACAGCTCCTATATTGTTTTGAACAATACAAGCGCAGCAGGGTGTAAAATAATCAGGAGTAACAGTTGCAACCATAACTAAGTCAATATCCTCAATAGTTAGTCCTGAATTTTTTATAGCATCTATTGCCGCTTTAGTTGCTAAATCTGTTGTGTATTCATCCTCACTCGAAATATGACGCTCCTTAATTCCTGTACGTCTTGTAATCCACTCATCATTAGTCTCAACAATGTTTTCAAAGTATGCATTGTCATAAACTTTTTCAGGAATATATCGTCCTAATCCAGATATTATCATATTAGGCATTTTCTTCATCCTCCATTTCAAGCTTTGATAAATTCTCAGCTATCCCATCAATAACACTTGTTTCAACAAATGCCTTTGCTTGTCTTATAGCATTAAAAGCAGCCTTGGCATCTGATGAGCCATGACCCTTGATAACAGGCTTTTTGCATCCCAACAAAGGAGCACCCCCATATTCACGATAATCCATAGATTTTTTAAACTCTTTAATTCCGTCCATTACAAACAATGCGCCAATTTTAGTAATTAGATTCTTTTTAAATATCCCCTTAACCATATCGGATATTACATGGCCCATACCCTCAACGGTTTTTAGCACGACATTACCCACAAAGCCATCACAAACCATAACATCTGCGTTGCCTTCCATAACGTCTCTTCCTTCAATGTTACCAATGAAGTTGAAGGGAGCTGTTTTCATAAAGGGATATGTCTTTTTAGTAAGCTCGTCACCCTTACCCTCTTCTTCACCATTTGAAATCAGTCCAACCTTAGGTAAATCAATATTATGAACCTTATTCATATATACGTCACCCATAATACCAAACTGAACAAGGTTAAGAGGACGACAGTTTGTATTGGCTCCTGCATCAACCAATAGCTTTGGCCCTTGACCTGTAGGAAGAATTGTAGCTAATGCAGGGCGCAATATTCCCTTAATTCGGCCAACAATCAATAAGCCTGCGGCAAGTAGCGCTCCTGTACTGCCCATTGACAGCATCGCGTCTGCCTCACCCTTCTTCAACAGATTTGCACATACAACAACTGATGCCGTCTTCATAGCACGAACTGCTTTTGCGGGTTCATCATAATTAGAAATTACATCAGGTGCATCAACAACACTTATACTGTCCTCATTATAATCATATTTTTTTAATTCATTTTCAATTATTTCAGTGTCACCTACAAGCACCATGTGTACACCTAATTCCTTTGTAGCGCGAACAGCCGCCTCGATGGGAGTCTGTGGTGCATTATCTCCGCCCATAACATCAATTAGTATTTTCATACCTTATACCCCTTTTATAACCTCAAGATTGAATTTACCTCTGAATACCTCTTTCATATCAACATTAATAAGCACATGAACGATGTATTCCCTATCTCTTTCTCTCTTAACCGTTGACTTTGCAACAAGCTTATCACCTGAATGTACCTCTGCAGTATATTTCACATTTGCAACTCGTACCAATGCCGCATCTGCATTAATTACATTCAGTGCAAGATTCTCAGCAAAGGCATATATGCATTGACTCTTAACAACATTAGTATTTTTAAATAACATAGTTGCATCTGTTTCCAAAATTGAT
>JAZOBR010000126.1:0-14236 GCA_045596105.1 Candidatus Ornithomonoglobus sp. | reverse complement strand
TAAGAGCTTTGGTTAATCCTAATATTCCAAAAGCTACTGTCAATGCCGAGAAAAAAAGTTTTAAATTTTTCATATAGCATCCCTCCAAATTCAAGTTTTTACATCATTTCTTCAGCTGATAAAGCCCTACTGTTTCTCTGTTTCTGTACTCGTGCTTTTCGTAATATCCAATCAGCGTTTCGTCATCATCACGAAGAGCAACCATATACACATCTTTGTTTTCCTCGTCATTACGATAGGTGTATATGATGTTATTGTCCTTGCTTTCCTTAAACCAAGACAGAACCTTATCTATCATTTCATTGGCTTTTGTCGGATGGCAATCTTTTATACTTCTGCCAGTCAAATCCTTATGATAACGCTCTATTGCCGAGGGATTCATATATACAATGATATCGTCTATATCGCAAACAACGACAGGGGCTGTGTCTTGATCAAGTATGCTTTTAAATAATTTATATAATTTCATTTTCAAACCTCACTAATTGTTATTGTGTTGTTATTATACTATATTTCCCCGGAATTTTCAAGAACGCCGAAACACTTCATCGGGATTTCTAACATTTTTCTAACAGAAATGGTTAGAAAAGAGGGTAAAAGCGGCAATACCAAAGGTAAAAATCCTCTACCCTTCAATCTAAAATACCTGACCCCGCATCAGGTGAATGACATTATTTCGTATTCTGTGTATTCTGCCACACATCCACATTCCCCATCACTCATTTGTTTGTCAAGCTCCACAAAGCGAGCCTGCTCTCCGTGAGTGTCTCCTGTAATTCAGATTGCCATCATTCATCCCCCTTTGACAATTATAGTATATAGTTTATTTTACATCAATTTCACAATAATTTCAACACTAATAAAATAAGGATGTGGCTTTTGCCACATCCTCTTTATATCTCGTTATATGCATACATTAGCATTGAAATTACACATTCTGCCGCAGTTTCTGTCCTCAGAATACGGCGTCCCAAGGTAACAGTCTTAATGCCTGCCGTCTTTAGCTTTTGTATCTCACCAATATCAAAGCCACCCTCAGGTCCGATTATGAAGGATATATTCTTAGCATCAGGTACACCTTCAAATACATCCCTCAGCCTTGTGGTTTCCTCGCACTCATAGGGTGCAAAAACCAAATCCTCACCCTTTACCGCTTCAATCACCTCGTCGAAGATCATAGGCATTTTAACCTCAGGAATAACTCCTCTTCCCGATTGCTTTGCCGCCTCCAATGCAATTTTCTGCCATCTGTCTGTTTTCTTCTGCTCTGCCTGTTTATTCTCAAGCTTGACCACAGACCTTGCCATTGCCACAGGGACAATCCTCACAATTCCAAGCTCAGTATTCTTCTGAATAATATAATCCATCTTCGATGCCTTTGGCAGACCTTGATACAGAGTTATCTGAAGTTTCGGCTCCGTATCGCATTGTGTCTTACCGCAAATAGAGCAGACAATTTGCTTTTCCTCTATTCTAAGAATCCTTGCATCATAATCGATGCCTCTGCCGTCACATACGGTAATCGTATCACCGACACCCAATCGCAAAACCTTTTTAATGTGCTTTGCATCATCCTCATTAATTATAAGCTCAGTATCCTTTATATTTTCTCTGTCCGTAAAAAACTTGGGCATATGCCTACCCCCCAAATACTCTTTTGAAATTCTTGTGTGAAAACTTTTCGACTATATGTCTATTATAACCTCGTTTTGATAGTTCGTCAAGTAGCTTGTATAAATCCTCGCACCCTGATATACCACGCGGCAACAAATCATCAGTGCCGTCAAAGTCCGCACCAATGCCTATTTCATCCTCACCATTAAGGGACATAAAATGTTCAATATGTCCTATTACCTCGTCTATGGTACATTTAATGTCCCCATTTACAAAAGGCGGATACAGGTTGATGCCGACGCAACCGCCCATATCCCGAATAATCCCAAACATATCATCCGTAAGATTGCGTGGATTGGCACAAATCGTCCTTGAATTTGAATGAGTTGCAACTAAGGGCATAGTCACTATATCTGCCACCTCATAAAAGGATTTATCATTTAGGTGCGACACATCAATAAATATTCCGTAATTATTAAGACGCTTTACCACATCCCGCCCTAAGGGAGTTAAGCCTTGCTCAGAATCCAACACACCGCCTGCAAGCTGATTAGAATAATTCCAGGTAAGGTTTACACATCTCACCCCTGCATCGTAGACAAAATCCACATCCTCAAGGCTTTCTATCACCTCGCCGCCCTCAATGCTTAAAAGAGGTGTTATGCCACTAAAATCTGCCAATTTATAAACCTCAAGCAATGACCTTAGTCTGTCCTTGGGGGAATTGTAATAATCAGGTGAAATATAGCAGGCAAATATTTGCGTATAGCCTTTGTACCTCAGCATACGCTCAATATCCGTATTATATTGATTGTGCCTTATATCCCCTTTTCTGTCAAAGACACGGCACAGAGTGTCACAATGGGCATCAAATATTTCATAATTATGCATCAGAACGCATCCTCTATATGTTCTATTTCTGTTACTACCATTGTATCATTGACCACTTTATAATATACCTCAACAATGTCAAACCGCATATAACACTCACCGCCGCAATATGAAAAAGCGGTACGCCTTACCCTATCCTGCTTTTTATAGTCAACAAATTCTGAGGCATAGCCAAAATTCTTGTTCTTACGGGTTTTAACCTCCACAAACACACGGCATCCGTCACGGTCCATAGCTACAATATCAATTTCACCATAAGTTTTGCGAAAATTACGTGACTCTATTAAGTATCCCTTTTTGCTTAGATACTCACAAGCCGCATCTTCGCCCTTCTGTCCGATTAATTGCTTATCCATATCATTTAAACAACTTTCTCAAAAATGTCATTCTATGTATAGGACTCACGCCAAACTCTGAAATAGCATCGTAATGTGCCTTTGTGCCATAGCCCTTATGCTTTTCAAAGCCATATTGGGGATATAGCTTTGACATTTCGATAATATACCTGTCTCGGCTGACCTTTGCCAATATTGATGCCGCCGCAATTGCCATACTCTTGCTATCACCCTTAACCACTGTTTCGTGGGGTATATCAATCCCGGGACTTTTATCACCATCAATAAGCACGTAATCAGGCTTAACCTTAAGCTGTGTAACTGCACTTCTCATAGCTAGCTTTGTGGCTTCTAAAATATTGATTGCATCAATTTTCTTCTCATCCACGCTAAAAACACAATACGCCAGAGCCTTGTCAATAATGACATCGTATAACTCCTCACGCTTTTTCTCAGTCAGTTTTTTAGAGTCGTTAATACCTTCTATCAATATATCATCGGGAAGAATTACCGCCGCCGCATACACCGGCCCTGCCAATGGTCCGCGACCTGCCTCGTCCACACCTGCCACATAACCGCCGTGATTACGCTCTATGTCAAATGCCTTCATTCCCTCTATTCTTACTCTTTCCTCCTCGGGATTTTTTCGTCCTGCCATCTCGTTTTCCTTTCTATATAAAAACAAAACCGAGCAGGAAATGCTCGGTTTCTACGGTATTAGTCCTGAGTTTTCTTTTCAACAGCCTTAATTGATGAGCGCTCCATCTTTAGAAGGCTCTTTTCATCCTCTGTACCGATGTTACCTGATTCGATAAATACATAATTGTCCTTTATCTTTGTAATCTTACCGCATATACCACCGATTGTAACGATTTTATCGCCAACCTTCAAAGCATCAAGCATTGCCTTAGTTTCCTTATCACGTTTTCTCTGTGGTCTGATTAGCATAAAGTAGAATAGCACAACAAGAATAATCAAGGGCAGGAATGAGCTGATGATTGCTGCTATGCCACCCTCCTGTCCTGCTGCTGTGGTTGTTGCCTGTGCATATGCTGTTACAGAAAATAAATTCATATCCATATCTTCCTTTCAATATAATATAGTTATTATACACCATAATCAATACAATTTCAAGTGTATTTTTACTTATTTACATATTTTTTACATTTATACTATGTTGGGCAGTCTGAATTTATCGTCCTCCGCCAAATCCAATAAATCAACTATGTATTCAAATGCTTCATCCCAGAAATGGTCCGTAAGCACTATTGTTTTAAGGTTGTTATCAACTGCATATTTAAGTATTCTCCCAGGAGTCTGCTCTGGGTCTTTTGAGCATACAGAAATACCTGAATGAATATGCATATCATGATCTACTGCGTAACGCATATTTTTCTCCTTTTTTATTGCATTTTTACAATAATTATTATATAATATATCTGTTAGTTAAGCAAGTACTTTTCAGGAGGTTTTGTGTATGAAATCGAACAAAAAAATTCTTGTAGCGTTTCTTTTAAACCTTACATTTTCAATAATCGAATTTATTGGCGGTGCTATTACAGGCAGTATTGCTATTATCTCCGACTCAATCCACGATTTTGGTGACAGTCTCAGCATCGGTACATCATATATATTTGAGAAAATCAGCACAAAGAAACCCGACAACAAATATACCTACGGATACTATCGTTATTCCGTTTTAGGCAGTGTTATTCAGTCATTTATACTTCTGATAGGCTCTGTATTTGTAATATATAATGCGGTGTTGCGTTTAATAAACCCCGAGCCTATAGACTATAACGGAATGATTATACTCGCAATCATAGGATTTGTGACGAATTTCCTTGCGGCTTATTTTACATCGGGCGGTGAGTCGCTTAACCAGAAGGCAATCAACCTTCATATGCTTGAGGATGTTTTAGGTTGGGCCATAGTCCTGATTGGCGCTGTAGTTATGCGATTTACAGACTTCGCATTTTTAGATGCACTGCTATCAATTACCCTTGCAGTTTTCATTATCGTAAATGCACTCAAGGGAATCGGTACAGTATTGGACATTTTTCTTGAAAAGACTCCCCATAATGTTTCCCCTGAGGAAATAAAAGAGCATCTGTTAAAAATTGACGGCGTAGAGGATATTCACCATATGCATATATGGAGTATGAACGGCTACAATAATGCCGCAACACTCCACGCTGTGGCAAATGGTAAGCCTTGCAAGATTAAGAAGAAAATCAAAGAGGAATTAATGGAGCATGGCATTGCTCACTCCACTGTTGAACTCGAATCAGTCGATGAAAATTGCACTGATACGGATTGTGATGTATGTGAGCACCATCACGAGCATCACCACGAGCATCACCATCATTAAACATAAAAAGCAATCGATAAAATCGATTGCTTTTTCTTATTCTGCATACTTGCTCAGATAATAAACAGGCATTGCACTCCAGCCGTGACACAGACTTCCAGCATTGTCAAAGTCCTTTTCTCCAAGCTCCGTTTCCCAAAATGAGGTTGCACCGCAATCAAGCATATGCTTGTATTTCTCCTCTATAGTCTTTATAACACAGTCCTTGTACTTTTCCTCATTAACCTTAAGCAATGCATCAAATTTAAAGCATAGCATACTAAGTGATATTTTCGTCAAATCATTATCAGTTGCAAGAATCTCACATAACCTTTCGGCTTCCTTATCTGCTACCACTCCGCATACTACAGCCAAGGAATTTACAAGCTCACTGTAGCCTCCCTTTTCAACTGAATTTAATAATAAGCCTGTTTCCTCATTATAAAAGGTAGCTCTGATTTTTTCATTAAGTCTCAATGCCGTCTCGTTATAGCTTGATTCTACACCCAACAAACCGCAGGTTTTATGAAGATACTGTAACGCTATTGAAATCAGGCAATTGAGGGCGCAATCATTAGTTTTGGGTGATTCCTTGCCATGGTCACCCTCCAGGCCGTCTGCCCACTCATAGAAATTCCACTGAGTGCTTTTGGTGAATTTTGGCACAAGCCCATTCTCCATTCGATTTAAGAAGGTCTCAATAATAGACTCCATTTTTGGCATAACCTCTTTTGCAAGGGTTAAATCCCCCGAATACATAGTGTACTCATAAACCTGTATAAAATAAAACAAGCTGAATGAAGGAATTACCTTGTCCTCTGCCGTAGGTGTGCAAATGGCAAGAAGTCCGTCCTCTCGGTCATCCTTGCTCATAAGCTTCAAAGACTCTCTCGGGAAGATGTATTCACCAAAGGCATAGTAACCGCACAACATCTGATTACGGCTATCCATAGCGTACATACACTGTTCACGCCACGGACAATCCTCATAATGCTCGTGCATACACAATTCCAATGTTCTCACACTTACATCGTATATCCATTGATGCAAGGGATTGATAAAGTGTTTTTCTTTTTTTGTCAACGGATAGAATACAGGCAAAATTGATGCATATTCTATTTCTATTTCATTCTCGGAATGAATTTCAAAGTACCGCAAGCCTAAGCGTCTAAAATAGTTGGTATACTCGGTTTCACCCTCACCTACTATTACCTCAACACTGAAATCCCGCTTGCCGACAATGCGTCTTACACATCCGTCATTTATATGCTCACCATAGGCTATTGTAAGCTTTTGCTTAGTTTTTGATTTTACTTTAAGGGTGAAAAATCCCACCTCTTCCTTTCCTAAATCAAAAAGGTAATAGTTTTTATCCCTCTTTATAAGCTCCGCCTCTGCCCTATTGCCTATCTCCAGCTTTTCTACTGCTCTTTTATACAAGGGTAGCTCCTGCTCGACAATTCTGCTTGGCACAAAATCTCTTTTTTCTTCCGTCATCCAACCATCATATTTTGTAGCATCATATAAAAAGCTATAGCCAAGCTGACCTGTAATTATTTTCTCATAGCCATTACGATAGGTAATACTCTTTCGTGACAAAGTTGACTCATCCGACTGACACACCATATTACCATCCGCCGTAACCTCGTAACGCAACGCGGCATTGCCGGGATAATAGCACATAAAGGTTTCCTTACCATAATACCATACTACAATGGCGATAGAATTCCTACCAATATTCATATATGGCGTAATATCAAACTCATCATACACCTTATAGTGAGGATAATCCGCATACTGCCCCGAATCCGCAAATCTGCCGTTAATATACAGAGAATAATTCGAATCACAAGAAAGCCTGATTACAACCCTTCCCGACTCATAATAAAGCTCATCATAAAATTCACCATAGGTATCTCTTTTGTTTGCTTCATCTATCCAAATCCATTTTGATTTTTCTGTATATCCCATATTATGTAACCCATTCATCTCACATTCATTGCCATTGTAACAAGCTCGTCACCTGACATAATCTCATCCCAATTCTCCGTAACATAGCATAGCTTCGGGCTATATCTTCCCCACTTTGATGTATGCTCACATATAAGATGACGAAGGTTGGTTTCTACATTACTCTCAGTAACGAGGGCGTACCTTCCGTCACCTCGTCTTAGAGTCATCAAAGACAGCACGCTATCGGGAATCATCACCATAGCATTTTCAAGGTCCTGATAGAATTCAAAGATAAATACGGTCTTTTTATAGGGACGTGTTTTGGGTGTCTCCTTCACCTTAATGCTCTTAATTTTTGAAAATTCATCCTCGGACATTTTCTTTTTCCCTAACGGGATTTTACTGATAACCAATACCATTCCGCTTTCACTGGGTGATGCCTCAACCATCACCTGACCGCCATGATACGGGTCAAAGCCTGTTTCATCCTTCACAAGCTCCATTACCTTAAACAAGAATTTATGTATATCAGACTGGGGTCTGTTCTCCATATCCAAATCGAAATGCTCAAGGTCACTGTTGGTTAACTGCACCACTACCTTGTCGCACGAGATTTTCTTAATCCTCAAGCCATATCACTCTCCAAAATTATAATACTTATATATAATATCATAAAATCCCCCTTTTGGCTATATGTAAATTGAAAATTTATTATTAATATTTCTGGTAAAGGATATAAATTATATCAATTACGGATTATTAAGTATATTTTCTGTTATATCCGTCAACAATAGGATTACAACATTTATTGAAAGGAATGGATTTTAATGAAGGAAAACACAAAAAAACTTCCGGGCTTCTATATTGCACTTTCCTGCTGTGTGGTTGCTATTGGTGTTGCAGGCTTTATTGCCGAGAATAAAGAAATCAAGGAAACTAACACACCCCAGATTGCCGAGGTGACAGAGACACCTGAGGTATTTATTGAGGAGACGGAAATTCAAACCCAGACACCTATGTTTACCGAATCACCCCTGCCCACCGAAGCTGCGGAGGTTATGGAAATCCCGCCATACGCAATAGACAACCCTGACATCATTGCTGCCTCAATCACTGTAAACGCAGAGGAATCAGGTGCATTTTGTGACCCATTAAACGAAATGACAACCCTTTACGGCTTTGTGACCGACACCCTCGTTTATAATGAATACTACGGAGATTGGCGTACTCATAATGGTGTTGACCTTGCCTGTGAGCTTGGTTGTAGCGTGAACGCGGTAGCTGATGGTAAAGTAGTCTTTGTGGGTGACACAAGCTATGGTAAAACTGTCAAGATTGACCATGGCAACGGGTTTGTAAGCGTTTATGCCTGTCTGGGTGAGACAAGCACAAAGGCCGGTGACACCATTTCACAGGGTGCAGTTATAGGCACAGTCAGTGAAAGTGTAGGAGAAAATATCAAGGACCCGCACCTTCATTTTGAGCTTATAAAGGATGGTAAGCACGTAAATCCTGAAGAATATTGAACACAAATCGGCAAATAATTTATTTGCCGGTTTTTTTATCAATTTACACCACAAAAAAATGCATTTATTATCTGCTGATTCACACATCTTTACAAATTAAAAATATTTCATTTTTTCTGTTGATAAAAGGTTTTTTTTGTGGTATAATCATTATGTTATGAAAACTGAATTTGTAAATGGAAATATTGTGCTGGAAAATGTCGCGGATTTTAAGCTTTCACACATATTTGATTGTGGACAATGCTTCAGGTTTAATCCCCATCCCGACGGCGGATACATCGGTACGGCTATGGGTAAAACCCTATGGCTTACGGAGGAAACGGACAGAGTTGTACTGCACAACATAACTCCCGAGGAATATGAGGACGTATGGTATAACTACCTTGATTTAGGGCGTGATTACACAGAAATCAAGAAATGTCTTTCTGCCTCGCAGGACCCTGTTATCAAAACCGCCATTTCCTACGGTGAGGGAATTCGTATTCTCAAGCAAGATTTATGGGAAACAACCATTTCCTTTATTATCTCTGCCAGCAATAACATTCCCCGTATTAAAAAAATAATAGATACAATGTGCAAGAGCTTCGGTATTCCTCACAGCTATATGGGAAATACTTATTATTCATTTCCCACCCCTGAGAGAATTGCCCGACTCACTCCCCAGGAGCTATCCTGCATCAAAGCAGGCTTTCGCGAGAAGTACATCCTCGAATGTGCAAGGCGTGTGGCATCAGGTGAGTATTCCCTGTATTTACTACATACTCTTGATACAAAATCCGCAAAGGATTTGCTTATGACACTAAACGGTATCGGCAACAAGGTATCTGACTGTATTCTACTGTTTTCACTGGGCAGGTTTGATTCCTTCCCCATTGATGTATGGATTAAGCGCATTATGGAATACTGTTATTTTAATAATACCCCACAGAAGCCCGACACAATCATCTCTCTTGCAGAGAAAATGTTTGGTGATATGGGCGGTATAGCACAGCAATATCTTTTCTATTATGCCCGAGAATTAAAAATCGGCACAAAGTGAATTTAGAAATCTTACACGCATATAATTAATATGCTATGATTTATAATATTTTTTAAGGAGGAATTAAAATGTTAGTTTCAGCATCAGAAATGTTAAAAAAAGCAGTTGAGGGTCACTACGCAGTAGGACAGTTCAACATCAACAACTTAGAATGGACAAAGTCAATCCTGCAGACTGCACAGGAGAATAACTCACCCGTTATTCTTGGCGTGTCAGAGGGTGCAGGTAAATATATGACAGGCTTTAAGACTGTTACAGCTATGGTTAAGGCTATGATTGAGGACCTTAACATCACCGTCCCCGTTGCACTTCATCTTGACCACGGCACATACGATGGTTGCTACAAGTGTGTAAAGGCAGGCTTCTCATCAATTATGTTCGATGGCTCACATTTCCCCATTGAGGAGAACATCGCAAAGACAACAGAACTTGTTCACGTTGCTCATCAGCTTGGTCTTTCAATAGAGGCAGAGGTTGGTTCAATCGGTGGTGAGGAAGACGGCGTCATCGGTGCCGGTGAGGTTGCAGACCCCGAGGAGTGTAAGATGATTGCAGACCTTGGCGTTGATTTTCTTGCCGCAGGTATTGGCAATATTCATGGCAAGTACCCCGAAAACTGGAAGGGCCTTGACTTTGACGCTCTTGCAAAGATTAAGGAGCGCGTTGGTGATATGCCCCTTGTTCTTCACGGCGGTACAGGTATTCCTTCAGATATGATTAAGAAGGCTATCTCATTGGGCGTTGCTAAGATTAATGTTAACACAGAGTGTCAGCTATACTTCCAGGAAGCTACAAGAAAGTATATCGAGGAGGGCAAGGACCTTGTAGGCAAGGGCTTTGACCCGAGAAAGCTTCTTGCACCCGGTTGCGAGGCTATCAAGACAATCGTTAAGGAAAAGATGGAGCTGTTCGGCTCAATAAACAAAGCGTAAGACATCTTTGCAGAGTAGGCTTCACCCTACTCTGCTTTTTACCCATATTCAAAGGAGATTATAAAAAATGAAAAAGCTAACAGCGTTTCTATTATCTTTTGCAATGTTATTTGCATTAATGCCTCAGGGCTTCGCAGACCGCTATGTCAATGAAGCTTATGTTGGTACATACTTAAGTGCGGGTGCAACTCAAAATAACTACGGTAAGCTTGATATTTTAGAGTGTACAGACACAGATGTAAGAGTTAAGTTTATGTTCGTCAAGAATGGTAATCAGCAATTGTATTATACCTGTGAGCCTGGTAAGATGAACGGTGACAAGGGCTCATTGAGATTTTCAGTTAGCTATGGTGACGGCAGATTCGTTTCAAATGGCACAATGGAAATCACCCTTGATGACTGGTGCGTAAGAATCTCTTGCGACTCTGACCAGGGTCAGCATTTATTCGATGGCATGATGAAACCCGAATTCAACCTTGACCCCTTCAATTCCCCCGGAAGCAATCCACCTTCGCCTACAGATGCACCCGTTATAAACAGTAATGTTAACGTTTCTCTTAATGGTGAAATGGTTGAGTTTCAGGACGGTGTCAAACCCGTTATCATCAATGACCACACATACGTACCCCTGAGAAGCGTTTTCGGTAAAATGGGTATTAATGTTTATTGGGACCAGTACAAAAAGAATGACATATTAAATGCACAGACCATTACCTGTACAAAGAACGACATAATAGTTCAGTTCTCACGCACATTTAATGAGTCGGGCAATAACCTTTGGACACTTACAAAGTGGGTTGGTGAAAGCACAGACTCGCTAAACTTCCAGAAAATCAATATTTCGGGTCTTCAACCCACAATTATCGAAAATCGTTCATACATCCCTCTAAGGGTTGTTTCAGAGGCCTTTGAGGCTAATGTAGGCTGGCTTGGTGACGAGAGATTGGTTGAAATCGAGTGCGATACTGCAAATCAGTATCTCTATGATGCCGATACAATTGCAAGCATGGAGGACTACCTGGAGCTTAATGCTGCAGCTTACATCACAGAGGACTTCACAGATGTAGTTGCCGATTCCACCCCCTATTTCTCACCTCAGGCTAAGTTCTATAAGTTCAAAGCCAAGGATATGTGGGGTGATGTAACACTGCACGTTATCTACGGCGGTTATATTGATGTATTTTCAGCTTTGAGTGAAGCGGAGGATTTGGCAGATATTCCGTCAGACGCTCCTGAGTCAAATGTACCCGAGGAGACTCCCCAAGAGGTCACAGAAGAGGTAGTGCCGGAGGCCGAGGGTGACGTAACAGAGGACTTTGCTCCCGAGACTGAGGGTGACATAACAGAAGATGTTGGTCCCGAGACAGGAACCAAGACTCCCGAGGCCGACGCAGACGCTACAGAGGACGATGCCCCCGAAACTGAGGAAATGGAAACTCCCATAACAGAATAACAACGAAAAGCATAGCTACAGAGCTATGCTTTTTTAATGTAAAAAAGAAGGTCGACTGAGATTTTTTCTCAGTCGGCCTTCCTTATTTTAAAAGATTATAAAGCTCAGATATTTGATGCTGCGATAATCTTATTGGCAACCTCCATAGGAGCTCTTTCGTATCTTACAAACTCAAATGCGAATGAACCCCTACCGCCACTCATTGCTCTCAAATCAGTAGCATACTTATACATCTCTGACATTGGTACTTCGGCTTCAACAAGATTCAGACCACTCTTGTCACTCTCACCCATACCCATAATTCTACCTCGACGTTTGTTAATGTCACCAATCACATCACCCATGATGTTTTCAGGCACGTAGCTCTTCAGGTAACCTATAGGCTCCAAGATTACCGGGCCTGCCTGCTTTAATCCTTCCTTAAATGCCAGTGAAGCAGCTGTCTTAAACGCCATTTCTGATGAATCTACCGGATGGTATGAGCCATCAAGCAATACAGCCTTCAGGTTAACTACGGGATAGCCTGCCAATACACCCTTCTGGATGCTGTCCTGCAAGCCCTTCTCGATTGCAGGGAAGTAGTTTTTAGGAACGCTACCGCCGAATACCCGCTCCTCAAATATAAGCTCCTCTGTAACACCAGGTGAGAACTCAATCTTAACGTGACCATACTGACCATGACCGCCCGACTGCTTCTTGTGCTTTCCTTCAACAGTGGCTGTCTTTGTGATTGTCTCTCTGTAAGGTGTTATGGGCTCTTCCAATATAACGTTAGTACCATACTTATTCTTAAGCTTACTGATTATAACGTCAATATGCTGCTCACCCTGTCCATTAATCAATGTCTGCTTTGTTTCAGCATTATTTGTAACAGTAAATGTAGGATCCTCGTCCATTAGCCTTGTAAGACCACTTACAATCTTTTCCTCATCACCCTTTGCCTCAGGCAATACTGCCATTGACAATACCGGAGGCGGGAACTCGATACCTGTAAGAATTATGTTCTTGTTCTTATCACAAAGTGTATCACCAGTCTTTGTGAATTCAAGCTTTGTTACACAACCGATGTCACCTGCCTTGATTGAAGGAACCTCAGTCTGCTTTTTACCGCATAGAGTATATACCTTACCAATTTTCTCCATCTCTCCCTTGTTGGGGTTAAAGTATGATGCATCGGATTTAATCTCACCTGAGTATACTCTGAATATTGACATCTTACCAACATATGGGTCAGCAATTGTCTTGAATACTACTGCGGCAGATGTCTCTTCCTCTGTCTGCACCAACTCTACAGGCTCTGCTGTGTCACTCTTACGTCCAATCTCCTGAATCTCTGAAGGTGCGGGAAGATACTTGCCGATACCATCCATAAGTGAACGAACACCGATATTGTCCTGACCGCTACCACAGTATACAGGATAGATACTACCATCCTTAACACCCTTACGGATTGCCTGCTTGATTTCGTCTACTGTAAATTCCTCTTCATTAAAGTATTTTACCATCAACGCCTCATCTGTAGCGGCGATTGCTTCCATAATCATATCACGAAGGGGTGCTACGATTTCTGCCATACCCTCGGGTACGGGAATATCAACTCTGTCTGCGCCCTCGTAACGACGAGCAGTCATATCTACTATATCAACGAAGCCCTTAAATTCGTCACCCTCCTTGATGGGGTATACAAAGGGAGTTACTGCCTTACCGAACTTCTCCTTCATTTCCTCAAGGGTCTTTTCGTAGCTTGCGCGATTATCGTCAATCTTATTTACAAAGAACATTATAGGAATATCCTTAGTCTTAGCATATCCGAATACCTGCTCTGTACCTACTGATACACCGCTTCTGCCACTTAGAACTACAAGAGCTGAATCTGCCGCTCTTACACCGGCCTTTATATCACCTGCGTAATCAAAAAATCCCGGAGTATCAATTACATTATACTTAAGGTCCTTCCAATTTACTGTTGCTAATGTAGTGTTAATTGAACACTGTCTCTTTACCTCTTCATTATCGTAATCTGAAACGGTTGTGCCGTCTGCAACGGAACCTAATCTCTTAATCTCTCCTGCATTATAAAGCATTGCCTCTGTAAGAGTTGTCTTACCACACTTTCCGTGTCCCATTACGGCAATATTACGTA
>JAZOBR010000125.1:0-13148 GCA_045596105.1 Candidatus Ornithomonoglobus sp. | reverse complement strand
CAGTTTCGATTACGCCAAGCTTTCTGAAGCCCTTTTCACGAGTAATTGTTGATGTACATGAATACAGATGTGTAACACCTGTACAACCATTCTCTATTGCTACCTGCATATCGGAATACTTTGCATTTGTATGTCCTGCCGACGGGATTATGCCCTTCTCGGAAATATACTTTGCAAACTTACCGCCATTATCTCGCTCGGGAGCATAGCTCCATTTCTTGATAATATCACCGTACTTTTCAATAATATCCTTGTAATCACTCTCAATGGGGTCTGTTATATGCTCAGGATTCTGCGCACCTGCCATCTCCAATGAAAAGTAAGGTCCTTCAAGGTGTACACCAGGGATGTTGCCAAGGGCAAGGCCCTCATCAATACACTCCTTAATGCTTGCAAGGCCTGACAGGGTAACATCCTTCTTTGAGGCTGTAATTGTAGGCAGAATTGATGTTGTACCATGAGTCAGGTGATAATCAACCGCTCTCTTAACGCCTGCCTTGTCGCCGCCTGTGTAGTCATAACCGACTGCACCATGGGTGTGGGTATCAATAAAGCCGGGGGCAACGTACTTGCCCTTGGCATCAATCACCTCAGTGACCTCACAGTCACACACATCCTTCACACACTTGATTTTTCCATCCTCAATATAAACGTTTCCCTCAACAATCTTTTCTAATAGAACTATTTTACCGTTTTTAATAACCTTCATAGTCTGTCTCCAAATTATTCAAATGGGATTTCGATGTCTACTACTCTGCCCTCTTCATAAGCCTTAATCGTAGCATCAATGATATATACGGGGGCCGCAATGTCGCGGT
Source organism: Candidatus Ornithomonoglobus sp. (assembly GCA_045596105.1). Taxonomy (GTDB): domain Bacteria; phylum Bacillota; class Clostridia; order UBA1381; family UBA1381; genus Ornithomonoglobus. The sequence goes on along the minus strand of JAZOBR010000125.1, from coordinate 12,330 downwards.
CTGTCAAGTCTGACTTACCATCCTTTATTACCTCGTAGAATGCCTTTAGCTCTGCAACATTAGGCTTGTCACCCAATGTGATTGTGCTTGACACTACATCCCACTCACCTACATAGCCTGTGATTGAATATGCACCGCCATAGTATGCAGTAACTGAGAAATCATCGTAGTAGTATACTGCTGCAACACCCTTGTTATCCTCGTATGCACGCACGCTCTTTACCTTGTCACCGAAAACAGATGTCATCATCTGTACAAGGTGCTGTGTATAGAACCAGAAGTTGCCGTAGGGGTTAACCTTGTTTACGGGGGCGCTTACATGACCGCCGTGAATAGGCTCGCCCTTTTCCTCAACCAAAGCCTGTAGCTTTGCCTTAAAGTCAACCATATCCGCAACATATGGCAAGCATGAACCGCCTGCAAGAATTACATTGTACTCCTTTGCAAGAGCTATCATCTCGCATATCTCATCGGGTGAGCAGGTAAAGGGCTTATCAACCCATACGGGGATACCCTTTCTTATGTACTCCTTAACAAACTTGAAGTGGTTTCCGCCATGACGGGCAGTTACCATAACTGCATCAACCTCATCCAAGAACTCGTTATAATCCTCGGCAAATCTCTCACAGGCACTGCACTCCTTGATTTTGTCCATGCCTATCTTGCCATCCTCGGTTGCATAATCACCGTAAACGCCCACAAGCTCAACATCGTCAAACAATTTCTCTCCCTCTTTGGGGCAAAGTGCCTCAGCAAACTGCCATGCATGAGAATTGTCAATTCCTAATATAGCTAATTTAATCATTTTTGTGTCTCCTATCAGCAGGTTGTAGGTAGGGGATTCTGTGCATGAATAAGCTCCATTACACGAATCTGCTGTAATACTCTCTCAGGCTTGATTACAAGCTCTGCACCATCTACAAGATGGTCATAGATGTTCTCATAGTATAGTCTTGTACCTACATCAAATGCTGTACCCTCAAGCTTTTCCTCAAACTCGTTCCACTCAAGAGGAGCCTCTGTACAGTATGAAGGTGTGAAGCCATCCTCCTTTGTAAGAGCGCCCAATACAACATCGGGAATGGGTCTGTCATTGTGGTACTTCCAATTAATCTTTGAGAATGTAGCGTTTAGTGAGCCTTTTTCAGCGTATACTCTGATGTTGAAGTCTGCATATGCATCAATTGACACTACCTCAAGGTCAATCATAGGCTTGCCGGGTGCTGTCAGGATAACCTTTGCATTATCCTCTGCATCACCGGTTGAATTCATCTTGTTAAGAACAGAGAATACGTTGGGCATTCCCTCAATGTCAAGAATATCAAGAGCCTGGTCCATAGCATGGGGAGCTGTGTTCAAAAGACATCCTGCATAGAAGCTGTTTGATGTCTGCCAGTCCCATCTGCGGGCAAAGCCGTTGTTTCTGAAGTTAACCTGCATAATTCTGCCAAGCTTACCGTTGTCAAGGATTTCCTTGATTCTTGTGTAGTAAGGGGCAAAACGAGACTGCTGGAATACGCATAGCATTACGCCGTTTTCCTTTGCACAGTTAATCATCTTCTCGCACTCCATTGCGTATTTTGAGAAGGGCTTTTCACATACTACATTCATCTTGTGTGAAAGCAAGTCCATTGTGATTGGGAAATGCTCGTATGAGAAGGTTGAGTTGATTACAAAATCAATGTCATCTCTCTTGTATAGCTCTGTGTAATCCTCATATACATCACAACCAAACTCCTTCTTTGCACGCTCTCTTCTCTGCTCCATCCAGTCAACAACTGCAACAACGTTGAATCTTTCCTTAGCAGCGTCTGTCAAGAAATACTCACCATGAATATCTCTACCGCTTCTTCCCTGACCAATAATGGCAACATTTAACTTCTTCATTATAAATTCTCCTTTACTTTGTTTATAATTTCATTTAAATTTATAATACACTCATGGCTCGCAATATCACCCATTGCTGAAATTGCACTTCCCTGCGGGTTCTTCAAAAGCTCCTCGCTCATTACCATACCTGGCTTATAGTGAGGCTCAAACACTATCGCACCATCATAGCCTGATACAATAAATTCACGCATCATACCCTCATAATCAACAAGTCCATCACCAATGGCAACGCCTACTGCCTCACCGTCCCTGATTACGGCATCCTTTATATGTACATGGCAATACACATCCTTAACGGCATTATAGCCATCAGGATAAGGCACCTCCTCAGGTGCGCCGTAGATATTATTGCCCGGCTCATACAATGCGCGGACTGTAGGTGAATCAATATGCTTTACAACCATTGCTGTCTTTGCACAGTTTGATGAGTTTGTTGTAGGCTCTGACTCAATCAAAAGCATAATTCCTGCCTCTTCACATAATCTGATTGGCTCCTGGAAGGCTTCTTTTACCATATCAAAAGTAACGCCGTCTGCCTTAAAGAAGTCGAAGGTACGAATCTTCTTAAAACCAAGTCTCTCAGACTGTGCAATCAGTCTCTTAAGACCCTCCATATGCTCCTTCCTTGTCTCCTTATCGAAGTATGAACACTTGAACATCGGTGATGAAACACAAACCATTTCCATATCGTACTTCTTTATAATCTCTGCGATTTTGTCAAAATCCGCATCATCATACTGAAAAGGGTTCTTCTCCCATGCAGAACGAAGCTCAACACACTCGAGACCATGGTCCTTTGCAAATTTTACGGCAAAATCAAAGTCCTGTGAAACCTCGTCGGTTATAATACCTAATCTGAACATATATGACCCTCCTTATAGGATATGCTTCGCACTGTCACTGTCACAGTACATAACCGCATTACTATGCTTTCTCATAATTGTAGCAGGGCAATGCTCATCAATTCTGTCTGTTGTCATAACCTCCCTTACTGCGTCTGCCTTGGTAGGAGCAGGAACAACGCAGAACAGATAGCTTGCATTAAACAATGTAGGACAAGTCAATGTAAGTGCAAATTTCGGCACCTCTGTTATATCAGCAAAGCATCCGTCATTTACCTGTTGCTGACGGCAGATGTCGTCAAGCTCAACAGGCTTTACCATTGCCTTATCATTGAAGTCTGCCATATCAGGGTCATTAAATGCGATATGACCATTCTCACCGATACCCAGACAAACCAAATCTGCGGGGAATTTCTTTAGAAGCTTTGTATATCTCTCACACTCTGCGGCTACATCCTCTGTCTGACCATTTATATAGTTTACACTTCTGAAGGGCACCTTGTCGAAGATATGTCTTGCAAGGAAATTACCGAAGCCCTGAGGTGCATCCTTCTTTAGTCCGATATACTCGTCCATATGGAATGCATTGATACGGCTCCAGTCAACATCCTTAGTAATAAGGTCTGCCAACATATCCTGTTGTGAGGGAGCTGCTGCGAAGATTACGTTTACGTATTCCTTCTCTGCCAAAAGCTCATTTAGCTTGTTGGCGATATCCTCTGCTGCTACCTTGCACATTTCGGCTCTTGTATCAAAAATTCTTGCTGTTAGTAAATCCCTTGTAACTGTTTTCATAATATATTTTCCTTTCATTTAATTAACTGTTTTTAGTTGTGCAGATAATTGCGAAAGATTGACATCTAATAAATCCTTCAGATTGCGCTTTCACACGACCGTCTTGTATGTTTATGCCCAAGGGAGCGTGAAGTGCGAGATGAACGATTTTAGTCTATAAAGATTTCTTTGCCCGTCCTTGCCGACTCATATATCGCTAGTATAATTCTTACACCACGCATGGCATCATCAATGTCAACCATAGGCTTTGTATCGTTGATAACCGCCATGGCCATATCCTCAATCTGTACTCTATGGCCGAAATTATCGGTGTTGTATGAACAGTTCTTTCCTCCCATATCACCATAGGTTAGAGGCTTCCCATCACCATTCTTCATATCCCACTCATAGATACCGCTGTCACCAATAACAATGTTGCCCTCAGTACCGCTGATTGAGAATACTGTATCAAGTCCGGGATATGCAGTGGTACAACACTCAATTGTGCCGATTGCACCATTTTTGAATTTCACAAGCACTATGCCTGTGTCCTCAACATCAATGTCCCAATTAAGCGTCTTACAACACGCGGTTACACTTTCTATGCCGCCCATTAACCAATCAAGCATATCAACGCCGTGGATACCCTGATTCATAAATGCGCCGCCGCCATCAAGCTCCCATGTGCCTCTCCATTCACCGCTGTCATAGTATTGCTGGTCACGATAGTATCTCAGGCTCGCACTGCCAATTGTGACTCTTCCCATACCGCCGCTTGCGATTCTCTCCCTTGTGGCAATTGCCGCATCAAAGGTTCTTCTCTGGAATACTCCGCCGATTTTTACATTGTTCTCCTCGCACGCCTTCTTGATTCGTGCCATATTTGCCTCGTTTACATCAAGAGGCTTTTCACACAAAACATTTACTCCATGCCTTGCGACTATCTCAACACAATCGGCATGATTCCCCGATGGTACGAGGATTGAGCATACATCTATCTCCTCCTGCGTCAACATCTCCTCAAGGTCGACATACCACTTTTTGAGTCCATTCTCCTCCGCGACCTTCCTTGCCTTTTCCTCGACAATATCACATACTGCCACAAGCTCTGCGTGGGGAGCATTCTTGATTGCATCAAGATGATTTACGGAAATTCGACCGCAGCCTACCAATGCAAATTTAACCTTTTTCTCCATAATTTCACCGCCTATCAAAATTTAAAGCCTTTTACATAATTTCATAATATGAAATTACGCTATTTTTCAATTATATTGTAATATCTTTTTTTCCTTTTTTCAATGGTTTATTTTAATGCAAAAGGTGTCATTTTTTAATATTTTACGCGCTCAGTATTAAAAGGCTTGACTTGTAAAATTTCTTATGGTACAATGCAGATAAATAAAAGGAGGGATTTCAATGAAAAACGAGGTGTTTCAACCGCCAAACATAGAGTCGCAGTACAGACTTTCCAACTGTCCCAGCTCACTTCTTAAACTGAAGAATGCTGAGATTGTTCAGTGTGGCTTAACATATTTCAGCTCAACAACAAAAATCCCCCCGCATAACCATTTAAACTATTACGAGCTGACAATCATCACCGAGGGTGAGGGCGTTATTCTTATTAATAATGAGCCTGTCAATGTCAAAAAGAACGATATATGTCTTACAATGCCCTATGAGAAGCACGAAATTGTTTCATCAAAGAGCAAGCTTCTCCATATACAGAACATTGCATTCTCGGTATCAAAGGCATCAAGCATACAAAAGTTTAATTCCTTCTTCCAGACCTTCCGTTCCTTAAACGAAAGAGTTTTCGCAAGCAGGACGGTATCCTTCCTAGTGGAATCACTGTTAGAAGAAATACTTACAGACGAAAGTATGAACGAGGACCTGATTGCGGCACTGCTTGATGCATTGATTCTTTATGTTATTGAAATTTTTGTGAACCGCAAGAATTCAAAAAAGCTATCGGTAACAAAACAACAGGTGTTCTGCTATCAGGTTATGAACTACATAAAGACAAACATCCCGACTCTACAGAGTCTGCAGGAGCTGTCGGGGCCGTTCCATTACAGCTATCCCTATATCTCCACCATATTCAAGAAAACAACCAATACTCTGTTGCGCGATTTCTACACCGATGCAAAGCTTGAATATGCCGTAACTCTGCTTGAGGATAAGACTCATACAATCAAGGAAATTGCAGAAATGCTCAACTATTCCTCGGACAATGCTTTTACAAAGGCATTCCGCACAAAGTATGGCGTTTCTCCATCAAAATACACGAAATAAAAAAAGTTGGCATGAAGCCAACTTTTTTAATTAATCAAAACCGTCTGCAATAAGCCGTCCCAGCCTACATAACAATTAAAGCTCTCTGCAACTGCCCTTACAGGTACTAAGGTGCGGTCTGAAATAAGCTCCGCCGCCACATCAAGGGTGATTGCCTCACCGTTTTTGTACATAACATTTGAGCCGATGGTCATCTTTATCTCTGCGCCGCCCTTTCTTGAGGTAACAGTCTGTGTTGCCTGGTCCCACTCCACCACTGCGCCCAAAGCCTCAAATATAGCTCGTAATGGCACCAGAGTGCGGTCGTTCTTCATAACGGGCGTTGCATCAAACATAATCTCGCGGTCGTCTAAAAGCACCTTTATTGAGAAACTGCCGTTGTCACCCTTGAATCGGATTCTGTTTTGGGACTTGGTAAACCAATAGGTCCTCTCCTCTGCCCCCGAACGAATTTTTATTGTATGGTCACCGTCTGCAAGCCCCCTTATATCAATGTAGCACTTGTAGGGGATTTTGTCACCTGAGGAGTACCATACACCGTCAAGGTAATAGTTAACCGAAGTGTTGGGCGTATTGGCAAAGTAGCACAGGGTTGTAAGATTGATTATGCCGTCCTTTGCCGTAAGAACACTGCTCTTTTTCGCAGGGATGTAGGCAAAGCTTGCCGGCTTGCCGTACTCCCTTATATACATTCCGCTTGCCGCCGCTTCCCTAAATATATCTATAGCATAGGGATAGCTTGAAATGTCAAAACGCTCCTTCTCGTTGGCACGATGGGTGTTGAAGTAGTTTATCATCTTTACCTGGGGGTACTTCATTGCCACATTATAAAGCATATTGCAAAGTCTTGGTGCGGCCCAAGCCTCAAGATTGTCACCATATATATTATTGGTAGCAACACCGCCCTCACTTATCATTACAGGCTTTTGGATGTTGTTTTTCTCCATAAACTCTATAACAGGCTTCAGGCGGTTTGTTGTCCACGCATAGTCGCCCGTCATAAAGTACACCGTATCATTGTACGCCGTATTTTTGTTGCCCAGAAAATATCTTATGCAATAACTGCTTACGCCTATCCAATCCACATACTCATCCCCAGGATAGAAATACTCAAGGGGTCTGTCAAGTGCGCCCATATCATTGGGTGACCACACAATGGCAAGGTTAGGATACCTATGCACCATATCCGCTACTCTACGAAAGGCATCCACATAAAGGGTTGGGTCATCACCAAGCTCCGAGCAGTTCATCTCGTTTGCAAAGCGGATAAACATAGGCTTATTATAGGAATTAAGGGTTGATAGGGTCCTCTCTACGGTGTCATAATTTATGTTACCCATATTATGGATGGTATAACCCACCACAGTTATGACATTATCAGTCTGAATCATTGTATTTGCAGGATAGTACAAATCCGTCTGGTACATATCCTCAATATATGTAAGATACGCACCCAGAGGTAGCAATTCCTCTGAGGACTCTGGGATACTGCCCAGATAAATCCCATCCCTCGGCTCCAACCTTGCACCATAATAGGGCGCCTCTCTTGTGTCACCCTCCACATACAACTCAAAGTCCGTTGCCTTTACCATATTTGTTTTTTCCTTTAAAAGTGCGCCCCAATCAGGCGTTGGAAAAACAAAGGCATTTACCGAAACAGAAACAGTCGTTGCCAGAAATAAAGCTATTGATGATATAAGTTTTTTCATATTACCCTCCTCCATATAATTATAATATGCTTTCAGGTGTTTTGTCAACAACAAAAAAGCAATGATGCAAAAGCATCATTGCTTTTTAAAATACATAGCTTATCTCTGTACTCTTGCGCCTGCACCACCCATAATAGCTTCAACTTCCTTCTTGTTAGCCATTGTTGTGTCACCGGGTGTTGTCATAGCCAATGCACCGTGAGCTGCACCGTAATTAACAGCAGTCTCGGGGTCACCTGTTGTCATCAAGCCATAGATAAGACCTGATGCGAATGAGTCACCGCCACCTACACGGTCCATAATCTCAAGACCCTTGTAATCCTTAGCCTTATAAACCACGCCGTCTGCCCAGCAGATTGCACTCCAGTCATTAACTGTTGCAGTCTTAACCTCACGAAGTGTTGTTGCGATAACCTTAAAGTTAGGATATGTCTTTGCAGCCTCTGCAATCATCTTCTTGTAGCCATCAAGGTTTAGCTCCTTAAGGTTAGCATCGTTACCCTCAATTTCAAGACCAAGACAAGCTGTAAAGTCCTCCTCGTTACCAATCATAACGTCAACATACTTTGCGATTTCCTTGTTAACCTCCTGAGCCTTCTCAAGACCGCCGATAGCACTCCACATTGAAGGTCGGTAGTTAAGGTCATAGGATACTATTGTGCCGTACTTCTTAGCAGTCTTTACTGCTGCTAAAACTGTCTCACATGACTGCTCTGACAATGCAGCGTAAATACCGCCTGTATGTAGCCAACGAACACCAAGCTCACCAAAGATGTAATCAAAATCGAAATCCTCGGGGGTAGCCTTGGAAATAGCTGTGTTGAAACGGTCTGAACAACCAACTGCACCGCGGATACCGAAGCCTCTCTCTGTAAAGTTCAAGCCATTACGACAAATACGGCCAATACCGTCCGTCTTCATCCACTTGATTAGTGATGTATCAACACCACCCTGCTCAATGAAGTCCTCCATCAAGTAACCAATCTCGTTCTCAGCAAATGCTGTCAATACAGCTGTGTCCATCTTAAAGCACTTGTGAAGACCGCGGATAACATTATACTCACCGCCGCCTTCCCATGCACGGAAGCTTCTTGCTGTTCTGATTCTGCCCTCACCGGGGTCAAGTCTTAGCATAACCTCACCAAGAGATACAGCGTCATACATACACTCGCTTCTGTCTTTTAGCTTTAAATCCATCTTTCATTCTCCTTTTGTTATATTATGCGGGAATTAATCCCAATTAGTTCATTTATATTATACACCATTTTGCCAAACAATTCAAGTGTAATTATTTTGCATTTGTGTACAATCATATCATACTACATAAACTGTCTTTTTGTCAACTCATTTACGGCTTTTTTTAAAAAATGACAGGTTTTGTGCAAAAAAATAAGCTTGACATATCTACCACGTATGATAAAATGAAATTATCTTTATATTAAAGGAGTATACCTTATGAAAACAGACATATTTACAAGTGAAATTGCTTCTGCAAAATACTATGGCTTTATGGCAAGGGCATATGATTTCGTAGAAACAAAGCAGCTTCTTCGTGCTGATTTGTGGACAAAGTTTGTGCATCAGTTCACCTTTAATTCAGATGGCCCCGATGGTGGCTGGAGAGGTGAATATTGGGGCAAAATGATGCGTGGCGGTGCTATGGTTTATTCCTACACCAAAAATCCTCAGCTTTATAAGGCTCTTACCGATGCGGTACTGGGGCTTCTTGATACTCCCGACGAATTGGGCCGAATTTGTACATACTCAGTTGAGGATGAATTCGGAGGTTGGGATATGTGGTGCAGAAAGTACGTGGCATTAGGTCTTGAATACTACCTTGAAATCTGCACAGACGATAAACTGAAGGACAGATGCATAAAAACCCTTTGCGGTCACATTGATTACATAATGTCAAAGGTTGGTGAAGGAAAGCGTGACATCACCACCACCAGCTTTTTCTGGCGTGGTCTTAACTCCTCATCAATTCTTGAGGCTATCGTAAGACTTTACAACATTACCGGCAACAAGAAATACTTTGACTTTGCGGAGTATATTATAAAGCGCGGCGGTTGCGAAATCGATAATCTGTTCCGGCTTGCCTTTGAGGACGGACTCTATCCCTACCAGTACCCGTTAACAAAGGCCTACGAGCTGACCTCATGCTTTGAGGGTCTTATAGAATACTACAGGATAACAGGCAATGAGGATGTTAAAACTGCCGTTGTTAACTTTGCCAACAAAGTCCTTGAAAGCGACTTTACTGTTATCGGCTCCAGCGGATGCTCGGAGGAGCTTTTCGACCACTCAACAGTAAGACAGGCAAACACCACAAACGGCAGAATCGCTCAGGAAACCTGTGTTACGGTAACTCTTATGAAGTTTCTTACAAGAGTTCACGCCATCACAGGTGACCCCCGATACATTGACGCTTTTGAAACTTCATTATATAACGCATACCTCGGTGCCTTTAACACCAACGGCTCTCTTGAGCCGATTATGGTGGCGGAGCATAGTGATTGGGAGTTGGAGCCATTACCCTTTGACAGCTACAGTCCACTTACTTCAGGCACTCGTGGTAACAGAATAGGCGGTATGCGTCACCTTAGTGATAACACCTACTATGGTTGCTGTGCTTGTATCGGCTCTGCAGGTATTGGACTTGTACACAAGAATCAGGTTTTGAAATCCGACAATGGCATGGTATTAAACCTGTTTATCAATGGTGAAATTTCAACTAAAACTCCTCAGGGTAATGACATTGCCCTGAATCTTGAAACAGGCTACCCCGTATGCGGTAAGGTTAAGGTCACACTTAATATGGCATCAGAGGAAGCCTTCGAGCTTAAAATAAGAAATCCTCACTGGAGCAAGACTACTGCTCTTAAGGTAAATGGTGAGGATGTGGCTGTAAGTGACGGCTATATCACAATTGCAAGGGCGTGGAAGAACGGTGATGCTCTTGAGCTTAGCCTTGATATGCGTACAGAGGCAATCCGTCCCATCCCCTATCACTCACAGATGATTATGACAAAGATGTGGTTTGACATCAACTATGTCTCAGCCGCATTTGATAAGGAGGACCCCCTTGCATCAAAGCACGTTGCATTAAGACGAGGACCCCTTATGCTTGCACAAGAGTCTCGTCTGGGCTATGACCTTGACGCACCCGCAGACATTAAGGTTAATCCTGACGGCTATGTGGACGTTACAAGGAGTGAGGTTGACGCCCCCTATGAGTGTCTTGGTGCATTTAATGTACCCCTTAGTGATGGCACAACAATGCTTGTTACAGATTACTCATCTGCAGGTAAGCTATACACAGAGGAAAGTAAAATGGCAGCATGGATGCTTATCAAATAAGGAGATATATTATGAATTACCTACTTTCTATGACCGCAATGGACCCTGACCATATAGACGAAATCTGTCAGGACCTGAAAATGCAAAAAGAAACGGGCGTTATGACCCATGCTATGCTTATGATGTACTTTGCTCCCGAGGGCAATCCCGTACTTAAAAAGGCTGACTACTACTGCAGTATTTACGATAAATTCCACGAAAAGCTCGAGAAGATGAATGTTCCCCACGGCGTGCTTGTTCAGTCAACCCTCGGCCACGGTGTAGCAAGGATAAACACTCCCCACACCTTCCAGAGAGTTAAGGCAATTTCAGGCAAGGGCTTTGAAAACAAAACCTGCCCCCTTGACAAGGGCTTTCAGGCATATATAAGGGAGCAGATGAGAATTCTTGCAACACGCAACCCCGAAATTATCCTTATTGATGACGATATGGGCTTGATGTACGGCTCTGCAAAGGGTTGTGCCTGCCCCTACCATATGCAGAAATTCCACGAGCTTTCGGGTACTGATATGTCCAAGGAGGAGCTGTGGCAGCATATCCAGGGCTCATCAGAGGAGGATAAATACTACACAGATTTGTGGGTAAGGGTGCAGGAGGATTCTCTTGCAGAGATTGCAAGAGTTATGCGAGAGGGCATTGACGAGGTAAATCCCCAAATCCAGGGTGCTATATCCCTGGTGAGAAACTACTGCGAGGCATCGGTTGGTATTATGGAAGCCTTCTGTGGTAAAGGCAACCCGAAAATTGCAAGACTTAATAATGGTAACTACACATCACGAGGCCCTCGCTTCTTTACACAAAATATGGTACGTGCCGCCACTAACAGAGTTATGCTTTACGGCATCGTTGACGTTTTTCTTGCAGAGACCGACACCTGTCCGCAAAACAGATATTCAACCTCTGCTTCAGCCCTTCATTCACATATGGCAGGTACAGTCCTTGAGGGTGCCAAGGGTGCAAAGCATTGGATAACAAGAACAACAGAATTTTCACCCAATTCAGGTACGGCATACCGCAAGGTATTGAGTAAATACAGTGGCTTCTACGATACGCTGTCTCACCTTGTGGACGAGCTTGAGCCTGTGGGATGCAAATACCCCTTGTCAAAGGTGAAGGATTACGAACTGCAGAATTTGAACGTCTATGCCAATACAGACGTTGATAGTGGATTTGCAACCTGCGTTTTAGAGAGGTTTGGTATTCCCCTTTACTTCTCCGACAAGAAGGGCGGTGTTGTACTTCTAGACGATAACGCTCCCGAAAAGTTCACAGACGATATGCTACGGGAATTCCTTTCAAGCACAGCACTTATTTCTGCAAAGGCGGCTAAAAAGCTTATAGACAGAGGCTTTGGTGAATATTTAGGCGTAACCGTCGAGCCATGGTCGGGCAAGACTCCCGGCTTTGAGGTGGTGGATGGTAACAGGATTGCCGTACAGGTGGGCATACATAAAATAACTCCC
>JAZOBR010000124.1:0-2132 GCA_045596105.1 Candidatus Ornithomonoglobus sp. | reverse complement strand
AGGATGTATCATATAGATTCTCACAGTGGGATCCTGATAATCGTGACAAGTACATTGGTACAGTTGAGCAATGGGACGAGGCACAGTCTGCAATGAAGACAATCCTTGACGATTTAGGTATTGATTACAAGATTGGTATCGGTGAGGCTGCGTTCTACGGTCCTAAGCTTGATATTCAGATAAAGAATGTTCATGGAAAAGAGGATACATTGGTAACAATCCAGATTGACCAGATGCTTGCAGAAAAGTTCGGTATGGAATATGTTGACCGCGATGGACAGAAAAAGAATCCGTATATCATACACAGAACATCAATCGGTTGCTATGAGAGAACTCTTGCACTGCTAATCGAGAAATACGCAGGTGCATTCCCGACATGGTTAGCACCTACACAGGTTAAGATTCTACCTATTGCTGACCGTCATTTTGACTTTGCATATGAGGTTAAGAAGCAGCTTGAGGCAAAGGGAATCTGGAGAGTTGAAATTGATGACCGCTCAGAAAAGCTTGGTTTTAAGCTTCGTGAGGCTCAGCTGGAAAAATCTCCTTATATGGTTGTAATTGGTGATAAGGACATTGAAGCAGGAGCTGTTTCAGTACGCTCAAGAAAAGCAGGGGATATGGGTAGTATGCCTGTATCGGACTTCGTTGATTTAATTGTTGATGAGGTAGAAAACAAGAAGAGATAATTCACATAAGCTTTTCCCCCGGCATATTATATGCCGGGGGTGAGGCTATGCGAGTAGGGTATAGAACTAAACATACAATACTATTATTTGTTGTAGTAGTACTGTGTGTTGTTGTTATATTAGGAAGTATTTTACATCTGTTTTTAAAGCGTGCTGAACCTTCATTTATTGCACAAACATCAAATTATTCAAATACTGCATTTACTGATTTAGTAAATAAATGTATTATTAATATAGCAAAAACAGAGGATTTTAAGGATTTTTATACTTTAGATGCAAACGGGAACAATTCATTAATAATACCCGATACGGCAAAAATCAATATGATTACTTCAAGATTATTAATTGATATACAGAATGCGTTAAACAATGATTACCCTGCGAAACTTTACATACCGTTAGGCAGTCTTACAGATTATTATCTTCTTTCATCTTTTGGACCACAGATTCCTGTTAAGATTATTCCTATCAGTATTGTAAATTGTGATATTGAGGAAACATTTGATTCAGTAGGGATAAATCAAGTGAGACAATGCATCAATCTTAAAATAAGTGTTAATATGCACTATCGTGGTTTTATGTTGGATGAAAAGGAAAAGATTGAAACCACAGTGCCGATTTCAGAAACTATTATATCGGGTCAGGTACCGCAATATTACGGTAATGGATATTCATTACCTATCAAGTAAACACAACAGTCAGAGGGAACACTATGGAAGAAATAAAGGAAAGGATAAGGGAGCTTACACAAGCTCTTAATTATCACAATAAAAAATACTATATTGACGATGCTCCTGAGATTTCGGACTTCAAGTTTGACGCTATGTTGATAGAGCTTGAACGACTTGAGGAACAGTATCCTCAATTCAAAGAACCCGATTCTCCGACAGTTCGTGTTGGTGGCGAAGCAGCATCTACATTTAATTCAGTTGTTCACAATGTGCCTATGCAATCATTACAAAAGGCATTTTCTTTTGATGAAATTGAAGATTTCGACCGAAGGGTTAAGGATGTTATTGCCAATCCTCAATATGTTGTTGAACACAAGATTGATGGTCTTTCCGTATCAATCGAATATGTCGATGGTATATTTTATCGTGCGTCTACACGTGGAGATGGTATTACAGGTGAAGATATAACCGAGAATGTAAAAACAATCCGTACAGTACCATTAAAATTGAAGGACTCAATCCCATATTTAGAGGTACGCGGCGAGGTGTTTATGCCTAAAGACACCTTCATCAAGTTAAATCAAGAGTTGGAGGATGCAGAACTTCCTTTATTTGCAAATCCTCGAAATGCCGCTGCGGGTTCATTAAGACAATTAGATTCTAGGGTTACTGCTAAACGCGGTCTTGATATTTTTGTATTTAACATACAGAAAATTGAAGGAGTGGCTATTCAAAGCCATTTAGAAGGCTTAAAATTTCTTAAAGAACAAGG
>JAZOBR010000123.1:0-9843 GCA_045596105.1 Candidatus Ornithomonoglobus sp. | reverse complement strand
AAATCACCTGCGGTTACCATATTATTATTTCCTTTCTACCCTCTCAAAGGGCTTTATCCTTATTTTTCTGTTTTTACACATATATATTCTACCAAAAAACCTATTAAAATGCAAGTCTTTTTTTTGATTTACTTATATCATAATAAGCTCTTTGGGAGATTTTGTCAGATTGACTATTTTCCCGTCACAAACGGCTATCAAATCCTCTATTCTAACACCGAATCTACCATTGAGATATATGCCCGGCTCTACACTCAAAACGTGTCCCTCGGAAAGTATACTGCGACTCTTTGGCGCAAACGCAGGCTTTTCGTGAATATCAATGCCTACTCCGTGACCTAAGGCATGGGTAAACGCATCTCCGTAGCCCGCAGTGGTTATTACATCTCTTGCAATCCGGTCTGCCTCACTGCACTCCATTCCAACCTGCAGATTTTCCAATACTGTCATCTGGGATAAAAGCACAGTGTGGTACACTCTTTTCATTTCCTCAGTAGGCTCACCTATGCATATGGTACGGGTCATATCCGAGCAATAGCCCTGATAGACACAGCCAAAGTCCACAGTCAAAAACTCACCCTTTTCTATGACCTTTTCCGATGCCCTGCCATGAGGCATACATGACCTTACACCTGATGCACATATTGTATCAAAGGATGTTTTTTCCGCACCCTGCTTTCTCATATATGCTTCAAGCTCCGCCGCTACCTCAACCTCTCTCATTCCCGGGTGGATTTTTGAAAGGACATAGCTAAACGCCATATCACCTATTTCCTCAGCCGCTCTTATAAGCTCAATTTCCCGTCTGTCCTTAACGGCGCGGGGACGGTCTATCTCACTCTGGAAGGGTATAAATTCCTTGTCTGTGTTGGCAGTAAGAATAGCATACTCGCCGTAGGTCATAGCCTCCTCGGTAAAGAGTATTCTCTTTTCTCGGATACCTGAGAAAATTGCTCTCCAGCCCTCTTTAATATCAATAAGCGTATAGTCGGGTGCCTCCTCATGTGCCTGTACAAAGTAGCGTGAATCTGTTATTATGTACTTATCATTATGAGTAAGGATTAAATATGCATCCTCCGAGGTAAAGCCGCTATAGTATAAAATATTGGCACTGCCCATTATAAAGATAGCAGAAAATTCATCAGTTCTTGCCATCAGCTTTTCACATCTATTATGCATTTAATAGCGCCTCCAAATCAAATTCATATTAACAGGGTCTTTTTTCATAGCTTTTCTATCTCTTTTATAAGCTCATCGACAAGGTCGCTTTCCTTAACCTTCCTGAGAATTTCACCCTTTTTGAATATCAAGCCCTCTCCATTGCCGCCCGCAATACCTAAATCAGCCTCACGAGCCTCACCAGGACCATTTACTACGCATCCCATCACTGCTACCTTAATAGGCTTTGTAACGTCCTTAAGCTTTTCCTCCACCTCATTTGCAATTCTAATAAGGTCAATCTGTGTTCTTCCGCAGGTGGGGCACGACACAAGCTCTGCCCCATCCTTACGCAAGCCTAATACTCTTAAAATGTCCTTTGCAAGATATATTTCACGAACAGGGTCGGCAGTCAGGGATACTCGCATGGTTTCACCAATGCCCTCTGAAAGCAATGCACCGATACCGATGCTTGATTTGATTGTGCCGACTCTCTCAGTTCCCGATTCGGTTACACCTATGTGCAAGGGGATGTCAGTAAGCTGACGGAATTTCCGATATGCCTCAAGCATAACGGGGACATTCGAAACCTTGATAGATACAACTATATCGCGAAAATCGACCTGCTCCAAAAGCTCCACATGCTCCATAGCACTCTCAACCAATACATCTGCCGTTACACCGCCGTACTTCCCAAGCTTTTCCTTGTCAAGGGAGCCACCGTTTACGCCTATTCTTATAGGGATATTCTTTGCCTTTGCCGCATCTGCTACAAGCTTGACACGCTCAAGACTGCCGATGTTACCAGGATTAATCCTCACCTTGTCAATGCCGTTATCAATACACTTCAGTGCAAGACGATAGTCAAAATGTATATCCGCCACAAGAGGAATATGAATTTGTTTTTTTATATGGGCAATCGCCTCTGCGGCCTCCATATCGGGTACTGCAACACGTATTATTTCACAGCCTGCCTTTTCAAGCTCAAGAATCTGCTTTACAGTTGCCTCACCATCACGAGTGTCGGTATTACACATAGACTGAATTGATACGGGATTGTCACCGCCAATCAATACATTTCCCACTCGTACAACTCTTGTTTTTTTCATACCATCACTTCCCTATAAGCTGCATTATATCCTTAAACGAGATAAATATTGCAAAAATTATCAAAAGTATAAACCCAATTGAATGTACCAATCCTTCCTTGTCTGAGGGTATCTTTTTGCGTGTTATCAATTCAACAAGCATAAATAATAGTCTGCCGCCATCAAGGGCAGGTATGGGTAACAGGTTGAATATACCAAGGTTTATGGTCAGAAGTGCGGTAAGGTTAAGAACATACAGCCAGCTCCCCGGTCCTGAATTAACCGCATCATCTACAACCGTTACCACGCCGACAGGACCGCTTACCTGCTCGATGCCTGCCTTACCTGTTATCATGTCCCAAAGAGAACTATAAACAAGCTTTACCACAAATCGTGTCTGGTTCCATGCCTCTCCCCATATATTTCTGAAGGTGATTTTCTCTCTTGTCGGAGTGAAACCAATTATAAGCCTTTCAACCTGCTCATGAGTACCCACCTTCGATTTATCATACGGGAAGGTCTCCTTGTCATACTCAATAAAGCGTTCACGATAAACCTCACCGTTAATGTAGTCAAACACTGTAGCACCTGTTTCGTCATAGGATACTGACATAATGCTTTTACTGGGCTTAAAGTTCATCTCGCGCTTTTTGCCGTAGCGGTCTACTTTAACCGCACATTCTGAGTCCTCAGTAAAACTTCCGATATACAGAGATATATCATTAAATCCGTTTACTTTTTTTCCGTTAATTTCTACTATTCTGTCCTGGGGTAATATTCCCGCCTCCTCGGCGTAGCTTCCCGGGATAGTATCCTGCACCACATTTGTAACTCTGTCACCCGAGGACGGAACAATCACCAAAAACAAAACAAATCCAAGGAGGATATTAAATAATCCGCCTGCGATTACAACAAGTATTCTTTTTATTACGCCCTGATTACAAAAGGCTCTCGGGTCCTTTGATTCCTCGTCCTCACCCTCAAACTTACAATAACCGCCAAAGGGAATCAATCTTAATGAATATTGTGTCTGAGTTTTCTTACTCTTTAGTATTGCAGGGCCGAAGCCTATCGCATATTCAAGCACCTTTATACCTGATAGCTTTGCAACAATGAAGTGTCCGAATTCGTGAAGTGAAATCATCACCAGGAATATAAGAATCGTAACAATAGCTGTAACCAAAACCAATTAGCCTCCTTACTTACAAAACCTCGACCTTACCGCCTCTCTGGCTTCTCTATCTGCTGAATATATATCCTCTAAGGTTGGATTTAGGATATTCTTATGCATATCCATAGCATACTCAATTGCTTCTGTTATTTCAAGATATTTTATCTGTCTCTGCATAAATAGCTCAACCGCTACCTCGTCAGCACCATTAAAGACCGTAGCTAATGTACCGCCCTCTCGTCCTGCACGCTTTGCTAGCTCTAAGGCGTAGAAGGTTTCGGTATCAGGCTTTTCAAAGGTCAATGCACCGTAGCCTGCGAGGTCAAGCTCATTTTTGGGGATTGACATACGCCGGGGGTATGTCAGGGCATACTGAATAGGCAGACGCATATCAGGCGCACCAAGCTGTGCTATTACGCCATTATCCACATACTCAACTGCCGAGTGCAAAACGCTCTGTCTGTGTACCAATACCTCAATATCGTCCACCGATACATCAAAAAGCCACTTTGCCTCAATCACCTCAAGACCCTTGTTAACAAGGGTTGATGAGTCAATTGTAACCTTTGCACCCATATCCCAGTTAGGATTATGCAATGCGTCCTCAGGGGTTATGTCCTTTAAATCCTCCCTGGTTTTGCCATAGAAGGTACCGCCTGATGCGGTCAGGATGATTCTCTTTATTTCATCCTTCCCTGCCATTGCCTGCATTGATTGGAATATTGCCGAATGTTCACTGTCTACGGGAATTATCCTTTTACCGTATTGTGCCTCGTATTCCTTTATAATATTGCCAGCCGCCACAAGGGTTTCTTTGTTGGCAAGGGCAACTCGTTTTCCGCTTTTAATCGCCTCAATGGTAGGCTCAATTCCTGCCATACCCACAACGGACACCACCGTTGCCTCGGCACTTTCTATTCTTGATGCCTCGCACACACCCTCCATTCCGCTTACTACACGAATCGATGTGTCTGCAAGTCTCGTCTTCAAATCCTGTGCGACATCCTCATTTAAAACCGCTACAAGCTCAGGGCAGAACTCACGAGCCTGCTCCTCCAACAGCTTTATATTTGAGTTGGCACAAATTGCCGAAACCTTGAATTTATCACTGTGGTCACGAACTACCTCCAGAGTCTGTGTACCAATTGAGCCTGTTGAGCCAAGAATTGAAATGTTCATAGCTTATCTCCTGTACTACTTACATTATAATGAACTTAAATAAATAATATACTATAGGGGCAACGAATATTACACTGTCGAACCTATCCATAAATCCTCCGTGAC
Source organism: Candidatus Ornithomonoglobus sp. (assembly GCA_045596105.1). Lineage (GTDB taxonomy): Bacteria > Bacillota > Clostridia > UBA1381 > UBA1381 > Ornithomonoglobus. The sequence goes on along the minus strand of JAZOBR010000123.1, from coordinate 5,142 downwards.
CGGGGAATATGCTTCCGTAATCCTTTATACCTGCATCACGCTTGATAGCAGATGCCGCCAAATCACCAAGCTGTGATATGACAGAGCCTACCACACCCATTATTGCCAGACCTATGTATACTGATAAATTAACCTCAACCCCAAGCAAGGGCATACCACATTTATTCAAGATAAATACATACAGGATGCACAATAGAGGTACTGCAATAATGGCACCCACCGAGCCTTCTATTGTCTTTTTAGGACTTACATTGGGGATTAGCTTGTGCTTACCGAAAAGCACCCCTGCAAAATAAGCGGCGGTGTCTGTACCCCACGACACAAGGAACGCCGTACACATTGCACCAACGCCCATTTCCTTATGCAAGGCGGAAATATAGCTCATAAACAAAATTACATAAATTGTCATAAGCTGTGTCGACAACATCTCTTTAAAATCCACCTTAGTGTGCAAAAACAAAAGAAAAACCATTGATACAATAATTCCCAAGGCTATTGCAAGCTCTGTATAGCCGAGAGCTCTTCCAAGTAATAATAGCACACCCGAAATAAAGCCTGCTATTTTTACCGAGGTATGTTTCGCTGTGGCACCGTATACCTCATAAAGCATAACAAGTGACACAACTCCTACCGCCACCAAAAACGGTACCTCTCCCAAAAGCAACACACCGATAAAAACAATAAACGCCACAACGCCTGTAATTACTCTCGTCAGCATACTAACCTCTCCTTATACACCACCGAAGCGTCTGCCACGCCCCTGGAATATTTTTATACATTCGTGTAAATCCTGTGGCTCAAAATCAGGCCATGCCTTCTTGACAAACACAAGCTCTGCATAGCTTACCTGCCACAGCATAAAGTTTGAAAGTCGCATTTCTCCGCTTGTGCGGATTAGCAAATCCACATCAGGCTGGTCTGCAGTATATAGATAACCCTCTATATCACCCTCCACAATCTCCGATGCCTCTCTTTTTCCATCCCTTACATCCTCACAAAGACATTTCACTGCGTGCGTAAGCTCCTCACGACCGCCGTAGTTAAGGGCAATGTTCATAACAATGCCTGTACGGTCCTTTGTAAATTCCTCAGTCTTTTTAATCTGCTCACGCATTTCCTCTGAAAGCTCTGCTCTCGAGCCGATGGCCCGAATACGCACATTTTCATTTGCAAGAGTCTTTTCTGCATTGATGAGGTAACCCATCAACAAATCCATAAGGTAATCTACCTCTTCCTTAGGACGCTTCCAATTTTCAGTTGAAAAGGCATAAACGGTAATGTAGCCAATGCCCAGCTTGTTTGCCTCTGTCACTATTTTCTTAAGTGACTCCGCACCTGCACTATGTCCTGCAGAACGAGGTAAGCCACGACGCTTTGCCCATCTGCCGTTGCCGTCCATTATAATGCCAATATGCTTTGGCAAGTTATCCATATCTATTCCGACACTTGCTTTTTTCTTGAAAAACATCTGTCCACGTCCCCTCTTCAAAGTCATAATAATGCGAAAAACAGTATTATGACTTTAAACATAATACTGTTTTATTATTAACGCTTAGATTTCTGTGATTTCCTTTTCCTTATCAGATGTAATATCATCAATTTCCTTGATATACTTATCTGTCATATTCTGGATATCCTTCTCGATTGTCTTCAAATCGTCCTCAGTAATCTCGCCATCCTTCTTCTGCTTCTTGTAGGTCTCAATGCCGTCACGGCGTGCATTACGAATCTGAACTTTTGCTTCCTCGGCATACTTCTTAACCATCTTCACAAGCTCGTGACGACGCTCCTCTGTAAGAGGCGGGAAGTTAAGTCTGATTACCTTACCATCGTTCTGAGGTGTGATACCAAGCTCTGATGCATTAATAGCCTTTTCAATATCCTTCAACACTGTAGCATCCCAAGGTTGGATAACAAGTGACCTGGGGTCAGGTGTTGAGATTGAGCCCACCTGCTGAATAGGTGTCATTGTGCCATAATAATCAATAGCAATTTTATCTAAAACTGATGCATTGGCACGACCTGCACGAATTGTCTTAAACTCGCTTACAAGACCGTTAATGCGTTTTTCCATTCTTTCTTCTATTTCAGGATATTTTCCCATGATGATTTCCTCCTAATTTCTGTTATTCACCTTTTAGATTTACAAGTGTTCCAATCTTCTCACCCTTAACTGCACGAACAATGTTCTCGGGGTCATTAAGACCAAACACTAAAATGGGCATATTGTTGTCACGACATAGTGATGCTGCGGTTGAATCCATAACGCCCAGATTCTTTGACAGAATGTCACTGAATGACAAGTTTGAATACCTCTTTGCATCAGGGTTAACTGCAGGGTCACTGTCGTATACTGCATCAACCTTCTTTGCAAGAAGGATTACATCAACATCCATCTCTACCGCACGAAGTGCTGCGGCTGTGTCTGTAGACATAAAGGGATTTCCTGTACCACAACCAAATATTACTACTCTGCCCTTTTCAAGATGACGCACTGCGCGTCCTCTTATGTAAGGCTCTGCAATCTGTCTCATCTCAATTGCAGTTTCAACTCTTGTCTCTACACCGATTGCCTCAAGAGATGAGCAAAGTGCCAAAGAGTTAATTGCTGTTGCAAGCATACCCATATGGTCTGCACGAGTGCGGTCCATATTCTCACTTGAACGACCACGCCAGATATTACCGCCGCCAACAACGATTGATACCTGAACGCCCATATCTGCTATCTTTTTGATATATTCAGAAATATTATTTACTGTGCTTTCGTCAATACCGTAGCCCTGCTCACCTGCCAACGCTTCACCACTGACCTTAAGGAGTACCTTCTTATACTTTAATTTCATATTATGTCCTCCTTATTTTGAGCCAAATACAAAGTTAAGGAATATATGACTGCTTCCATATTTGTTGCAGACATACTTACATGTTGCGTTCTGTGCATCTACATAGATATACTGAGCACCTAAACGAACATCGTAGAAACTACCTTCAAGAATAACGTTCTTATCATCGGGACGATATGAGATAGTGCCGTCCTCTGCTTCATTGCGAACAGGAGACTTATCTGCTCCACCCAGGACATATGTTACACCATTGATTGTTGAATCCTTAATTGTAACGCCTTCCTCCCCAACACTGTAGCAGATGATTAAATTCTTGTTTGACTTCATTCCTGTGATAGTAACACCGTCTGTACGAACCATAACGCACTCATCATAGATGTCCTTGTACTCACCCGGCTCGTCAATATAGCGGTCAACTATTGAATCCATCAAAATTGCAAACTCTCCGCGAGTAATATATGACTTTGGCTTCAATTTGCCGTCAATGCCTGTCCAACCGCCGTTACCTACAAGCTGCTTTGCACCGCCTACTGCCCAATCTGCAAGCTCACCTTTATCAGGGAATGTATCTAAAACTGCTACGTCACACTCACCAAGGTATGTGCCTGTTTTGTTTATCTCGTATGACTCAAAGGCAAACACTCTTGATAAAACGATATATGTCTCCTGGAAGGTTATATTTCTCTCAGGGCTGAAGGTTTTTGCATCGTCACCCTGGAAAGCGCCCATTGCAACCGACTTCAGAACTACATCCTTATACCACTTGTCATCTGTTACATCATCAAAGGACTTAACCGATACCTCTTCTGCGCCAAATGCACGGGTAATGATTGCCGCCATCTCTGCTCTTGTTATAAGATTGTCAGGTCTTACTGTGTCATCATCATAACCATTGATTAAGCCTGCATCTACTGCGTGCTGTATTGCCTCACCTGTTGCACCTGCGGGCATATCTGTGAAGGCATTTGCTGTTACACTTAGTCCCAAGGCAAGTGCGAAAACAGCTATAAGTGAAAGAATCTTGGTTTTTTTCATAGTTCTTTTCCTCTCATATACATTTTATTATAAATTCATTATACACTATTTTGAATTAAATGTCTATATCTTTTTATAAATATTCTCAAAATATCTTGCTTTTTAACCTCCGATTGTGTATAATATTACTGTAATTAATTTGAACACTCGGCTCTCTTTGATGAGGGCAACGAAAGGATTTAAAATGAGATATAACATTGCAGGCATAATCGTAGATATGAATGTACAGCATCCACGAGTTACACGCCAGGCAGAAGCATATATTTACGAAGGCAACAGGCCCACTAATGTAACAATCGAATTAACGGACGAGTTCTTTGAGGCAAGGCAAGCAGAATATCCTCATATGGACCACGATACAATTGAATATATGTGGCTTGGTGCTGAATTTTACAATGCCTTGATTCACTTCGGAGGTATCCTTCTGCACTCATCCTGCGTTGTTAAGGATGACCGAGCTTATCTGTTCTCCGCTCCCTGCGGTACAGGCAAATCGACTCATACACAAATATGGCTTAAGCGTTATCCCGATGCATATATTCTAAATGACGATAAACCCGCACTGAGAGTTACGGACGATGGCATATACGCCTTCGGCACACCATTTTCAGGCAAAACTGATTTGAATGTAAATAAGGCGGTCAAGGTCGGGGGTATCTGCACTATAGTCCGTGATACCACAAATCATATTGAAAGAATTTCCACCGATGAGGCTTTGTTTAATATTCTAAACCAGACCGTACGCCCTGCCGATGAGGATGTTATGGACAAGGTACTTACAACACTTGATAAAATCATAACAAACGTACCTGTGTACCGTCTGGGCTGTAATATGGAACTGGAGGCCGCAGAGGTTTCATTTAAAGGAATGAGGGAGGATGATAAGAATGAAAACTAAAAAAGGCTTTATGCTCAGAAAGGTTGCCGACAAGCACATAGTAGTTCCCGTAGGTCAGGCATCAGTTGATTTTAACGGACTAATCACACTTAACGAGACAGGTGCATTCTTGTGGGAGCATCTGCAGAAGGGCGCTACAGAGGAGGAGCTTTTAAACGCTATCCTGTCAGAATACGATGTTGACAGTGAAACTGCCAAGAATGGCATAAGTGCATTCTTAAACACCGCCCGCAGTGCTAATCTTTTAATTGAGGAATAAGAAGGTATATAAATGAATTTAATTGTAAACGTATCAAAAAACTGGGCTATAGGAAAGAATAATGACCTTCTTTTCCATCTGTCACAGGATATGAAGTTTTTTAAGGA
>JAZOBR010000122.1:0-11601 GCA_045596105.1 Candidatus Ornithomonoglobus sp. | reverse complement strand
TATCCCCCGGTTCAAATCCGGGTGACGCCTCCAATATCGTGCTGCGGCTTAATGTTAGATTAGGTCGTGGCACTTTTTTTCCTTTTTTCAAACAGTATGAGGTAATTGCTATGAAACATATAAAAAGAATTTTTATAAGCTTAATAATTCTTGCCATAGCCCTGATTGTAATCAATTCACAAACTCGTTTATTTAAAGATATAGACAAAAAGATACCCTTTATGGGTACCCATTTCCCTGAGCTTTGCAAAAGCATTTCAGAGCTTGCGGAGGATGTGGATACCTTTGTATTGAACATCCCCTCACCCAGAGAAATGTATGCACGAGTGAGAAATGTAGAGCTACCCATTGACCCTGAGGATATAGCCGAAAATGTGTATTATTCAAATGACATAATGCTCAATTTCTACACACAGAGAAACCTCTCCGTTTCAATCACCGATAATATGCTGGATGTTTTCGGTATAACTAAGTATGAAAATGACAGGTACCTTGTGTATCAGCTTTTAAATTCAAAGGGTGAGGTACTCAACCAGATAATGGATTATACCGATTCAGATGGTAAATTCCGCCGTCAGCTTAAAATTCCCGAGGATGCATATCAGCTTGCAATATACACAGGCAAGGAGCGTTCAGGTGAGTTTACGGGATATGTCTATGACTATATTCTGTTAGAGAATAAAGATGGCGTGTGTCAAATCAAAAATTCCCCTGTGTATGAGAGTAATGTCGGCTACTATGAACGCACAAAGTCAAAGAGTGCCGCACTAAAACATACTTACTCCATCCCCCATAATAACCGTGATATTGCAGAGCTTGCAACGGATATAACAAAGGACTGTGAGACTGATTATGACCGTGCCCTTGCCCTTCACGACTGGGTCGCAAAAAACATTTACTATGATAATGACAGTATCACCGACAACGGCAACACCGCACCCTATACAGCCTCCGAGGTTGCCCTTGAGAGACGTGCAGTATGTATAGGCTATGCTAATCTGTACGCGGCACTATGCCGAAGCATTGGTCTGCCCTGTAATGTAGTTGCCGGCTACGCATTGGGTGTTGGTACAGGTGATAACAGATGGAATGAGATAAACACTGTTACCCACGAGGCAAACCACGCATGGAACGAGGTTTATGTTGATAACCGTTGGGTGATTGTTGACACAACCTGGGATTCAAAGAACAAGATTCAGGACGGCAAAAAAATAACAGACAAGAATATCTCACATTTGTACTTTGATGCTAACCTAAAGTTCTTCTCAACAAATCACAGAATAACTGAATATAAAAAATAATCCGTCATTTGACGGATTATTTTTTATATATATCTATATATTTCCTCTGCGGTGTCGATAATAACGGGTGCGTTATATCCTTCAAGCTCGTCCCTTGAACGGAATCCCCAGCTTACGCAGATTGCATCCATACCCGAATTTTTTGCGGTTTCCAAATCAACATCGGTATCACCTACATATACCGCATCCTCTACCGATGCCCCAAGCTCACGCAATGCCTTATACACCATATCAGGCTCAGGCTTGTTGTTGGTGTCCTCACTGTCACCGATTGCCACATCAATTACATCAAAGAAGAATTCCTCCCTTAAATCCTTTACCGCAAAATCAATCTTATTTGACACTATTGCAAGCTTATATCCTCTTGTCTTCAGCTCACCTAACATCTTCAACACACCAGGGTACGGTGCAGTTTTATTACGGCTATTGCCTCTGTAATGCTCCTCAAAGGTTCGAAATGCTTTTTGATATACCTCCTCTGTCACCTTATCACCCACCGCACGACGCATAAGAATTCTTACGCCGTTACCGATAAATCTGCGTATCTCATCTATGGTACGCTCGGGCAGATTATTTGTCCTTAATGCATAATTCACACTGTCCGCTAAATCATCAAGTGTATTTAACAGTGTTCCGTCCAAATCAAAAACTATTGTCTTATATTTCATCCTGTTGCTCCTTAAATTTTTTACCCTGATAGGTGTCACGCTCTGCCATCAGCTTGTCTATGGAATTTAACACCTCAAACTTTTTAAGACTCCACATAGGTGCTAACAGAGTGTCCCTTGCACCGTCACCTGTAAGCCTTTGAATAACCACCTCAGGAGGGATAACCTCAAGCTGTCTTACGATTATATCCACATACTCCTCCCGTGTCAAAGGAGTCACTCTTCCTTCACTATATTCCCTTGCCATTACTGTGTTTTCTATAATATGCAATAGGTGAAGCTTAACGCAGTGAGGCTTTAAAAGTCCTACCACCCTTGCGGATTCCACCATCATCTCAGGTGTTTCTTCAGGCAAGCCGTCAATCAGATGGACGCAGATATTTATTCCTCTTTCTTTGAGCTTATTATAGCCGTCTAAAAACTCCTGGAAGGTATGACAGCGGTTCACTCTTTCCCCCGTCTTATCAAATATCGATTGAAGACCCAGCTCCACAATCAGATATGTGCGACTGTGAAGCTCACAAAGGTAGTCAACCACATCATCCTCTAAACAGTCTCCACGAGTTGCAATGGATATTCCCACGACCCCCGGCTGACGCAAAACAGGCTCAAACTTACGCTTTAGCTCCTCAACCGGTGCGTAGGTATTGGTATGTGCCTGAAAATAGGGCATATACTTCCCCTCTGCCCATTTTTTATGCATCTTCCTTTTGACCGATTCAAACTGACAAAGGATGCCATCCTCCCTGTCACCTGCAAAATCACCACTGCCCAACTCCGAGCAATAGGTGCAACCGCCATAACCCTTACTGCCATCAATATTCGGGCAGGTAAAACCTGCATTCAAGGCAATCTTCATTACCTTAGTGCCGAATTTATCACGCAAATGATAATTCCAGGTGTGATAACGCTTGTTATCATAACTATATATAAATCTTTCCATTTTCGTTCCCTAAAATAAAACAGCACCCTTAGTGCTGTCTATTTTTATAAATTCTTTATGTACGTCTTAACAAACTCTTCTAAAAGCTCGTCACGCTCAAGCTTTGCTATCAAACCTCTTGCACCGTTATAACTTGTTATATATGTAGGGTCATCCGACAAAATGTAGCCTACAATCTGGCTAATGGGGTCATATCCCTTAACCTTAAGTGCTTCATACACCTTGGTTATTATATCCTTTACCTCTTTTGACTGATCAATATCAAGCTTGATTTGCATTGTCTCACTGAATTCCATAAAACCCCTCCTTACCTAACAAGTACAATATTATAATATTACAAAACTGTATAAAAATCAAGTGTTTTTTATTATTTTATTGAAAAAGTCTCTTATAGTCCCATAAAAAGACCCTCTATTGTATCAATAGGCCCTACTGCACATACACTCAAGGTGTCGGGATCGAGAATGACTTTCTCGATGTCCTTTATACTCTCCTCATCAACAGCATTGATTTTCGCAATTATTTCATCACGAGTCCTCAAGGGTCTATCTAACAGTGCCGCCCTGCCTATTGCCTGCATCCTTGAGCTTATGCCTTCACTTGAAAGGATGTAATTTCCCTTCAGCTGAATTTTAGCTCTCTCGATTTCCTCTTTTGTTAAAGGCTCTTTCTTAATTAGACGAATTTCGTCACAAATTAGTTCCGCAACACGCCCTATATTTTCAGGAGTTGTGGCGTATGATGCATCAAAGGTTCCTGTATCTAAATAGGCACTATGTCCTGCACCAACAGAATACACAAGTCCATGCTTTTCCCGTATGTTCTGGAACAGTCTTGACGACATTCCGCTACCGAACACATTGTTAAACACAAGCAAGGAATATACTCTGTCATCGTATACATCAATACCATTAAAACCTGCAATAACCTGCACCTGCTCAAGGTCACGATTGATAAAGCCACTCTTTTTCCTGTACTCTACACTTTCGTAAAATATCTCATCGCGAGAAAGCTTCAGTTTGCCGAAGCAGTCATTGAGCTTTTCAAAGATATCATCGTCAAACTGACCTGCCACCGCCAGGACTATAGTTCGGGCATTATAATGCTCCTTCATATATTGACGCATACTTTCGGGAGTAATATCATACAATGTCTTTTCATAACCCAATATAGGTCTGCCCATGGGAGTCCCCTCCCACACAAGCTCTGCAAAAAGGTCATACACCACATCCTCGGGACTATCCTCATACATGGCAATCTCCTCTAACACAACTCTGCGTTCAAGGTCCATATTCGCCTTTGACAACTCAGGCTCGAACACCATATCCGCCAAAATATCCATTGCCACATCCTGATGCTCTGCAAGGGTTTTTGTGTAAAAGCAGGTAGTTTCCTTTGTAGTAAAGGCGTTTAAATGCCCACCCACAGAATCCATCTCCAGGGCAATATCCTGAGCACTGCGGCGATTTGTACCCTTGAACACCATATGCTCAATAAAGTGTGACATCCCCGCCTCGGATGCCCTTTCATAACGTGAGCCGTTATTGACCCACACACCTATTGCAACAGATTCAGCATAGGGAATCCGCTCTGCCACCACTCGTATTCCATTATCCAATGTTTTATATATGTACATACCATACCTCTTTACTAATATATGTGTCACACAAATTAAAATGCATCATAGGGATATATAAAGCCCGTTTTTAAACGGGCTTTATGTTAAATCAAGGTCTTTACGATATTCATAATGTCATCGGAGATTGCGTCGATTGTACGCACCTCGCCCAATGCATTGGTACATGGTACAATGCACCAATCAAGCTTTTTTGCAATGCCCTTGGCATTGTCATAGCTCTTTTTCAAATACTCCGAGTTACGTTCGTGAATATCCTTTTTCGATAACTTTGTTATCTTATTTGCACGCTCTGCCATAAGCTTTTCTGCCGCCTCTGTGGGCATGTCCAAAAATATTGTAACATTAGGACGAGGTAACTCAAAATTCTTATATTCCAACTCGTGAAGCCAGTCAATAAACTTGCTTTTCTCCTCCTGGTCCTCTATCTTTGATGCCTGATGAATAAGGTTTGAGGGAACATAACGGTCAGCCACAATTACTGTACCATTGTTATAATCCTTACCCCAATCCTTGCGGTAAGTTGCGAATCTGTCCATAGCATAAAAGGTGGAGGCACAATATGCATTCACATCCTCCGGCTCTGTGCCGAAATCCCCTGCAAGATACATCTTGACAAGAGCAGACGAATCGCTATCATATGCAGGAAAAGACACAAGCCTTGCATCTATCCCCTCTGCAATAAGTCTATTATACAAAAGCTCTGACTGAGTCTGCTTACCGCTTGAATCAGTACCCTCAATAGCTATTAAAACTGCCATAACGTCTCCTTTTTAGTCCTGCTTGAACTTTCTTCCTTTAATTAACACTGTAAAGCCAAATTTGGGCAAAGCCATCATTCTGCCGGCTCGACTGGGTTGCTTCATTAGTCTGTAGAACCACTCAAGACCATGCTTGCAGTAGAATTCAGGCGCACGCATCGCAGTGCCTGCAAGCACGTCCAGGCTACCGCCCACACCCAAAGCAACTCTCGGGGTTAATTCATCCCTGTGTGCATCAATCCACTTTTCCTGCTTAGGCGCACCAAGACAAACAAAAACTATATCTGCACCCGATTCGTTCATCTCTTTTACAATTTCAGGCTCATCCTCGGCCTTGAAATAACCATTACGCATACCTGCAATATTAACGCCGGGATACTTTTTCTCAATATTCTCCTTTGCCAACTCTGCGACGCCAGGCTTACCGCCAAACAAAAATATCTTGTATGAGGTTCCCTTTATTCTCTCAAGCAACGCACAGGAAATATCATAGCCTGCCGCACGCTCCTCAATGGGGTTTTTCAAAATTCTTGATGCATATACTACGCCAATTCCGTCAGCGGTCAATAGCTCCGAACGGTTTAAGACCTTCTTAAACTCCTCGTCCTTATATGCCGCCATAATGATTTCCGAATTTGGTGTAAAAACCGAATGTAGCTTTGGCTCGTTTAAAAATTGCATAATCTTATCTACCGCATCCTTAACCGATACCTTACTTACCTTTACACCAAGAATATTTACCTTGTCACTCATACAAATTCTCCTCTTAATATCTTTCGTCAATTGGAATATACTGCTTTCTATGAACTATTGACTTATAAGCCGGACGAATAATTCTTGTACAGCCTATAACCTCCTCAAGACGATGTGCACTCCAGCCTGCAATTCTTGCTATTGCAAAAATGGGTGTATATAATTCGGGTGCAATGCCTAGCATCTTGTTTACGAAGCCCGAATACATATCAACATTTGCACACATAACCTTGCCGTTATTCTTAACCTTCGCAAATATATCGGGAGTCAGACGCTCAATCATCTCATACAGCTTATACTCCTTATCCCATTCAGGATTATTGCGTGCAAGCTTTTCTGCTCTTTCCTTCAAAAGAATACAACGGGGGTCTGAAAGAGTATATACTGCGTGGCCCATACCATAGATAAGACCTGCACCATCAAAGGCCTCCTTACACAGAATCTTCTCAATGTATGCGCCAACCTCTGCCTCATCTGTCCAGTCCTTGACATTCTTCTCGATATTGTCCATCATTGCCATAACCTTGGCATTTGCACCGCCATGCTTTGGTCCCTTCAATGAGCCTATAGCCGCCGCAACTGCACTGTATGTATCTGTACCTGATGATGAAATAACGCGTGTTGTAAAGGCACTGTTATTACCGCCGCCATGTTCTGCCTGAATCATAAGCATAGCATCTAACATCTCTGCCTCCTCACGAGTGTACTTATTGTCGGGACGAAGCATATAAAGCAAATTCTCTGAAGTGGAAAGATTTTTCTGTGGCACGTGAAGATACATACTCTCTCCATCGCAATAGTGACGCTTTGCCTGATAGCCTACTGCCGCAATAACAGGCAGACGGGCAATCAGCTCGATTGACTGTCTTAACAGATTCTCAAGAGATGTATCATCGGGGGTTTCATCGTATGAATACATAGAAAGCACGCTTCTTGCCATCTTATTCATAATGTTGGGTGACGGTGCCTTAAGAATTATATCCTCGGCAAAGCCCTCGGGAAGCATTCTTAATTCTCCCAATAGCTCTGTGAATTTTTCCAACTTTTCTCTTGTGGGAAGCTCACCGAATAAAAGAAGATAAACGACCTCCTCAAAACCGAAGCGGTTTTCTCTCTTACAATTAGCTATAATATCATTAAGACAATAGCCTCTGTACTCAAGCCTACCCTCCGCCGGTGTTTTCTCACCGTCCTCCATATAGTAACCCGATACCTTACCAACTGATGTAAGACCTGCCATAACGCCAGTCTCATCTTCATTTCTTAATCCACGCTTAACGCCGTAAGCCTTAAACATTTCCTTTGGAAAAGGCTTATATAGCTCTGATGCAATATTATCAAACTGATGCTTTTTCTCGTTCATATCTTTTCTCCTTTCTGACATTTTCCTACTTTATATCATGCTCAACTGACCATCGTCACCCTTTAGTGTCTTTGCCGCCGAGGGAATTGTACGTGCAACGTACTTATTTGCATCCTCAATGGTTGATTGTGCCGCAAGCTCAACCTTTGCAGGCTTTATGCCATTCTTTGGCTGACGCAACACCTGAACACCCTGTGTGCTCTTTGTAGTCTTAAGAGGAATAAGCGATGTATTGATTGTAAGCACACGATTGTTTTCGGTGATGATTACAATGTCGCAATCCTCCTTTATATACTTAATATCACAAATAGATGATTTAGCCGAATATGCATTTATAAGCTTCTTTCGGTTGGTCTTTGTTTCGTAATTATTAAGCTCAACCTTTGCCATCTTACCATTTGCAAACGTGAACAGCATCATACCCTCATAGGTCTTTGTAACAACACAGAATATAATCCTCTCGTCTGCATCAATACCCAATACGCTGGGCATATACTCACCCATTGCCGCAACCTTACTGTCGGGCAAATCGTAGGTCCTGCACTTATAAACATTGCTCTTGTCTGTAAAGAACACAAGCTCGGATTTGTTTGTCGTCTCCTCCTCAAGGATGATTTCGTCGTCCTCCTTAAGCTTATGGTCATTGGTTGTTGAACGCAAGGATACTGCAGGGACCTTCTTTAAATACTGCTCCTTTGTGAAGAATATTGTCAAGGGATAGTCTTCAATATGCTCCTCTGCGTTATACTCTGTAAGCTCGTGACTCATGATAAGCTCGGTCTTTCTGTCCTGACCGTACTTCTTAATAATAGCCTTAAGCTGATGTGAAATCTCTGACTTAACTGCTCTGTCACTGCCGATAAGTTTGTTAAGCTCTGCAATCTCCGATGTAAGCTTTTCAATATTGCCGATGTTCTTCAAAATATACGCCTTGTTAAGATTGCGTAGCTTGATCTCGGCAATATACTCCGCCTGCACCTCATCAATACCAAAGCCTGCCATAAGGTTTGGAACAACCTCCTCCTCAAGCTCTGTATGACGGATAATTGAAATTGCCTTGTCAATGTCAAGCAGAATCTTCTTAAGACCCATCAACAAATGCAAACGCTTGCTCTTCTGCTCAATATCAAATTTTGCCGCATTTCTCACACAGGTCATTCTGAACTTGACCCACTCACCAATGATTTCCCTGACACCCATTACTCTGGGTACGGAATCAATCAGGATGTTAAAGTTACAAGCAAAGCTGTCCTCAAGGGGAGTAAGCTTATAAAGCTTAAGCATAAGCTCCTCGGGGTCTGTACCACGCTTTAGGTCAATGGCAATCTTAAAGCCGTTCAAATCTGTCTCATCTCGGGCATCGGAAATCTCACGAAGCTTGTTAGCCTTTAAAAGCTCCATTATTTTGCCGATAATTGCCTCTGCAGTTGTTGAATAAGGAATCTCCGTAATCTCAATGCAGTTATTTGATTTATCGTACTGATACTTAGCACGCATTTTGAAGCTGCCTCTGCCTGTCTCATAGATTCCACGCATTTCAGCCTCATCATATACAATGCTTGCACCCGATGAGAAATCGGGAGCAGGCATAATGCCTACAATATCAACCTTCGGGTTCTTCATATACTCAATTGTAGCCTCGCAAACCTCCCGAAGGTTGAATGAGCATATGTTTGATGCCATACCTACCGCAATACCCTGGTTGGGGTTAACCAGAATTGACGGAAATGCCGCCGGTAAAAGAGTAGGCTCCTTCATTGCACCGTCATAGTTATCCACAAACTTTACGGTGTTTTTGTTAATGTCATTAAAAAGCTCCTGACAAATTGGCTCTAAGCGGACCTCTGTATATCGCGACGCGGCATATGCCATATCGCGGGAGTACGCCTTACCGAAGTTACCCTGCGACTCCACAAGGGGATGCAAAAGTGCCTCGTTACCGCGGGTGAGTCGTACCATCGTTTCATAAATAGCACTGTCACCATGGGGGTTAAGCTTCATGGTCGAGCCTACAACATTGGCAGACTTTGTAAACTTACCACCCAGAAGTCCCATTTTATACATTGTGTAAAGAAGCTTTCTGTGTGCAGGCTTCAAGCCGTCAATTTCGGGTATCGCACGAGAGATAATAACACTCATGGCATACGGCATATAGTTTGTTTCAAGAGTTTCGGTTATCGCCTGCTCTGCTATAGGGGCTGATACTATCTCTACCTCTGACTCTTTTTTCTTTCTGGCCATCTATAAAGCTCCTTTCTATTATGATAAATCCAGCATTTCCATATACTGTGAGCCGTTGTCGGCAATATACTGCTTACGGCTCTGCAGATTGTCACCTAGCAATACATCAAATATCATAGCCGTTCTCTCCGCACTCTCGGGAGTTACGCGGATAAGCCGTCTTGTCGCAGGATGCATGGTTGTAAGGCTCATCATATCGGGCTGGTTTTCACCAAGACCCTTTGAACGCTTAATGTCAAAGTCGTCTCTGTCAAGTGACAGCCCCTCCTCGTTAAGCTTTGCCAGAATTGACTCCTTTTCACCATCGGTATATGCAAAGTGCCTCTCACCCTTATGCTTACCCTTTGTTATAGCAATTTCATAAAGGGGTGATTCTGCAATATAAACCTTGCCCACCTCAATTAATGTAGGCATGAGTCTGTAAATCATTGTCAAAAGCAGTGTACGAATCTGGAATCCGTCCACATCCGCATCGGTACAGATTATAACCTTATCCCATCTGAGATTATCAAGAGAAAAGCTGTCAAGATTTTTGTTGTGTGAGGTCTTGATTTCAACACCACAGCCTAAAACCTTAATAAGGTCAACTATAATATCACTCTTGAAAATCTTAGGATAGTCTGCCTTCAGACAGTTAAGGATTTTACCGCGGATAGGCATAATTGCCTGAAAGGATGCATCTCTTGCAAGCTTACATGAGCCAAGAGCCGAGTCACCCTCCACTATGTAAACCTCACGCTTTGTCACATCCTTGCTACGGCAGTCAACAAACTTCTCTACTCTGTTTGTTACATCCATAGTGCCTGTAAGCTTTTTCTTAATGTCGATTCTTGCCTTCTCTGCATTCTCACGGCTACGCTTATTTACAAGGACCTGATTTGAAATCTTCTCTGCATCCGCCTTGTTCTCGATAAAGTAAATTTCTAGCTGATGACGCAAAAACTCTGTCATTGCATCCTGAATAAACTTGTTGTTTATAGCCTTCTTTGTCTGATTCTCGTAGCTTGTCTGAGTTGAGAAGGAGTTAATAACAAGTGCAAGACAATCTGCCACATCCTGGAAGGTTATCTTTGACTCGTTCTTTGTATATTTATTGTTCTGCTTAATATATTGGTCAACCGCATATACAAACGCGTTTCTTACCGCCTTGTCGGGTGAACCGCCATGCTCAAGATAGCTTGAGTTATGGTAATACTCCAGGAAATTAACACGATTTGAAAAGCAGAAGGCAATCTGCATCTTCATCTTGTAGTCATCCTTATCCTCTCGGTCACGACCTGTTCTCTCACACTCCCAGACCTCGGTTGTTGTAAGTGAATTTTCACCTACCGCCTCCTCAAGGTAGTCAACGATACCACGCTCATAGTAGTATTCATACATTTCCATACCCTCAGAGGTTTCGTTGTAGAATACGAACTTAAGACCTGCGTTTACCATTGCCTGCTTATTTAATACATCCTGATAGAACTCAACAGGGATATTAATGTCGGTAAATACCTCTGTATCGGGCTTCCATCTCTGTACGGTACCTGTCTGTACTGAGCGTACAGGCTCCTTTGTAAGACCGCCGATGTTCTTACCCTTTTCGAATCTCAATTTATATCGGGTTTTGTCACGAATAACCTCAACATCCATATACTCTGATGAATACTGAGTAGCACAAGCACCCAGACCGTTAAGACCCAGTGAATACTCGTACATACCGCCTTTGTTGTTATCATACTTTCCGCCGGCATACAGCACACAGAAAACAAGTTCCCAGTTATAGCAACCCTCTGCCTCGTTATAGTCAAGAGGGATACCGCGTCCGTGGTCACGCACCTCAATGGAGTTATCCTTAAAGCGTGTAACCTCGATAAGCTTACCATAGCCCTCTCTTGCCTCATCTATAGAGTTTGATAGTATCTCAAAAAAGGAGTGCTCACAGCCCTCCAG